>CAXSIE010000021.1:9143-19308 GCA_964237295.1 uncultured Flavihumibacter sp.
GACAAGAAGTTATAACCAAACCAATTTTAAAAGCCTGCATTACCTGGGTATACTGGATCAGATAATACTGGAAGACTGTGACCTTACCGATATTACACAGATATTAAAAATTATATACAAATACAAGCCGGATGAAATTTATAACCTGGCTGCCCAGAGTTCCGTGTCGCTTTCTTTCAACCAACCTATCGGCACCATCCAGTTTAACATTATTTCTGTTTTAAATTTACTCGAAGCAATAAAAATGGCCAACCCTATTAGCCAGATAAGGCTTTACCAGGCATCAAGCAGTGAAATGTATGGATTGGTGACAGATCTGCCGATAACTGAAACTACTGTATTTCATCCGCTGAGTCCCTACGCCATATCAAAAGCTACTGCACACTGGCTGACTGTAAACTACCGTGAGTCATATAATTTATTTACCTCATGCGGTATTTTATTCAACCACGAATCATACCTGAAGCGATAACTTTTTCATAAAAAAAGTAATTCACGAATCGCTTCGTGTCAAGTATAATTTACAAAGTAACCTGTATGTAGGTAACATTGATATCAAAAGAGATTTCGGTTATGCTAAAAAATATGTGGAAGCCATGTGGCTGATGCTACAGGAAGACAAGCCTGACGACTACATAATCGGAGCCGGTAAATCAGTTTCCCTGCGAAGTATTATCGAGCATATCTTTTTAAAATTGAACATACCGGCAGACAAATTAATAATAGATAAAGCGCTGTATCGCCCAACGGATATAGTAGATATTTATGGAGATAATACCAAGGCCAAAATAAACCTTAACTGGGATTATAACCTCGATTTTTTCGACGTGATAGATATTATGCTTAAGGAAGAAGAAGAAAATAAATTTATGTAAATGCCCGAGAATCTTACTGTAGTTTTTTTTCAGCGTAAACCATTCCCGTTTCACAAAAGCCTTGAGTACATATTTACAGATGTTAGAAAAAGAATGCCTGCTTATGTACATTCGGTAATAAGGGTGTTTAAGTTTTATAGTAAGGGAGTATTCCAAAGAATGTTCACTATCTGGGAAGCCTATAGAAACCAGGGTGATGTAAACCATGTAACAGGCGATATACATTTTTCGGCCATCCTGCTTGAAAAGAAAAAAACATTGCTGACAGTATTGGATTGTGGCATGCTTTCCGCTTCTAATGGAATAAAACATGCGCTGCTAAAATATTTCTGGTTTACGCTACCACTAAAGAAATGTGCACTGGTAACGGTTATCTCCGGGGCAACAAAGAATGAGCTGTTAAAATATACTGATTATCCGGAAGCGCATATCCATGTGATCCCGGTTGCTATTTCACCTGAATTCACCTATCATCCAAAAGCTTTTAGAAAACAGCCTGTGATATTGCAGGTTGGCACTACCTCTAACAAAAACCTGGAAAGATTAATAAAAGCATTGAAAGGTATTGATTGCCGGCTGAACATTATCGGTTCTCTTACTGATTCTATTAAACAATGCCTGAGCGAAAATAATATTTCATTTAGTAACGCAACGGATGTATCGCAGGAGCAGTTGATCCGGGAATATGTGAACTGCGATATGATCAGCTTTGTTTCTACTTATGAAGGTTTTGGAATGCCGATAGTTGAAGCCAATGCTATAGGAAGACCGGTAGTTACCAGTAACATATTGTCTATGCCGGAAGTGGCGGGAAACGCAGCCTGCCTGGTTAATCCGTTTAATATTGAAGATATAAGAAAAGGAATAATAAAAATAATCAATGATGAAGACTACAGGAACCAGTTAATACAGGAGGGACTTATTAACTGTAAGCGCTTCGATCCGCAAAAAATTGCCGATAGATACCTTGAATTATATTTGCAGTTGGCAGGCAGTAAAATACAAGAGCAGGCTAAGAATGTATGAAGAGATTACTCATTTTTGTGGACTGGTTTTTACCTGGGTATAAAGCCGGCGGGCAAATACAGTCTTGCGCAAATCTGGCATCGGAGTTAAAGGATGAAATGGAAATATATATTGTTACAACAGACCGTGACATGGGTGATCAGGAACCATATGGTTCTGTAGCTATAAATGAATGGACAACGTTGGGTAATAGCCTGCATGTGCTGTATTTGTCACCAAAGAAAAGAGGTTTCAAGGCGATCAAATCTATTATCCTTGCAATTAATCCTCACTGTATCTATCTTAACAGCATGTTTTCTTTTAGTTTTACATTGCTTCCGATTGAAGTTTGCCGTTATAATGAACTGGCTGTTAAAATAATTCTGGCGCCGCGGGGTATGTTGCATAAAGGAGCACTTCAATATAAAAATCTAAAAAAGAAAATCTTCTTTCACGCTTTCAGGGTGCGCGGCTTCCAGAAAAGAATTGTGTTTCATGCTACGGATTCTACAGAAGAAACCGATATAAAAAAAATTTTCGGCAGTAAGGCGCAAATAAAACTGGTGAGCGATTTTCCTGCATCTGAACAGGCAGCACTGGAGTTTACGGAAAAACGCCGTGGCAATTTAAAATGCCTGTTTGTATCAAGAATTTCACCAAAGAAAAACCTGACTTATCTGTTATCTCAATTAAAACATGTTAAGTCAGCAATCATACTATCAATAGCAGGGCCGATAGAAAGTAAGGAATACTGGGTTGAATGTGAAAAGCTCCTTGCTTCTCTGCCTTCCAATATAAAAGCCGAATATATAGGGTCTGTTCCCAATCAGCAGTTAGCCACCGTATATCATCAACATCATTTATTTGTGCTGCCTACTTATGGTGAAAACTTCGGGCACGTAATTTTTGACTCTTTATTGAATGGCCGCCCGGTTTTGATCAGCGACCATACCCCGTGGAAAAATCTTCCCGAAAAAAAAATCGGCTGGGACATTCCCCTCGCAGAAGAACGGCTGTTTGTTGAAGCAATTGAAGTTGCAGCCGGCTGGAACCAGGCTGAGTTTAATGAGCACTGTAAGGCAAGCTGGCGTTTTGCTTCCTTTTATCTGCATTCTTCAGACCTGAAAAAGGAATATCTGCAATTATTTGAATAGCGCTGAATAATATGAATAACCAGGTAGATTTTAATTCTTATAATAACGATTGGTATAAAAAACAGATTGGTGCTTCCCGCCTGAAACAACTATTATGGTATTGTGTTAACGCCTTGTTTTTTATTAACCCTTTCAATTTCAGCAGTGGTATTAAAGTATGGTTGTTAAAAAGATTCGGTTCGGTTGTTGGTAAAAAAGTAATTATAAAGCCGGGAGTGAATATTAAATATCCATGGCTGTTAATTATAGGCGACTACTCGTGGATCGGAGAAAAAGTTTGGATTGATAATTTAGTAACCGTTACAATTGGTAAGAATGTATGCCTCTCTCAGGGGGCGATGTTGCTTACAGGCAACCATAATTATAATAGAGCTACTTTTGACCTGATTGTTAAAGGTATAGAATTGCAGGATGGAGTATGGATAGGAGCTATGTCGGTAGTTGGCCCAGGAGTAATATGCGAATCGCATTCGGTGTTATCAGCTATGTCAATGGCTTCTAAAAATCTTAGCACTTATAAAATCTACCTGGGAAATCCTGCTGTTGAAGTGCGTGATCGCGTAATTGAATAGCAGCTATCAGCAGTCAGCATCTGGAGATAATTCCCCTGATATGTTTTCCTCCTGATAGCTGACTGCTGATAGCAAAAGGTGACAATTTATAATTGACATGTCACCAGATTATAATTTTCAGGAAATGAAAAAGGTTATTATCGTAAATAAATTCGGTCCTGTAAGTAATGCCATTACCGGGCAAAGTGCAAAGGAACTGGCTGATTTCTTATCAGACAAAAACATTGAGATAACTTTTATTTGTTTAAGGGCAGGTTACAAAAATGCAATTAACGCCGGTAGCCACAACGGTGGAAATTGCAGGATAAAAGAGTTGAAAACTTTTTATCATGGCGATTCTGCTCTCTTAAGGATGTTCAATAGCCTGATAGATGGCCTCAGAATGTGGATAGCATCCCTTACTCGAAAATGCGATGCTATAATCGTGATGACAGATCCTCCGTTGCTTTTTTTTTGGTTTCAGTTATTCAGATCGTTTTCAAAGCGCAAATTGCTCTATTGGACAATGGATTTATACCCTGAGGCTTTCGTGGCGGGAAAATTTACAAAGAGCAGCAATGTTTTATACAGATTTTTACACCGGATAGTATACAAAAGGCCACCTGATTTAATGATAGCATTAGGGGAAAAACAATTAGAATATCTTAATGCCAGCTTTAAGCGTGCAATTCCGAACGTTATAATACCCTGCGGCCTTGTTGAAACAAAAAATCTTCCGCTATCGGATTATAATAAGAATAATAATAAAAAAATTACGTTTGGATATGGTGGAAATATAGGAGAAGCACATGATGCCGAATTTTTAATTTCACTGATCAGACAACTCGATCCGGAAAAACATGAGATGGTAATAAGCCTGTACGGGTCAAAAGCCGATCATGTAAAACAACATATCAGGGATAGTAAAGCTGTTAAATTCAGGGATTTTTTAAGTACGTCGGATATAGCTGCAATAGATATAAACGTGGCAACCTTATTACCACAATGGCATCATATATGTGTGCCGTCGAAAGCTGTTACTGCTATATGCTGTGGAAGTTCTTTATTATTAAATGCCACCCGGGAAGCCGATAACTGGAATATGTTTAAAGATGGATCATGGCTGATAGAATCCGGTAAAGACTATACTGTTGAAATACGGAGGTATTTATCAAAAATAA
Source organism: uncultured Flavihumibacter sp. (assembly GCA_964237295.1). Lineage (GTDB taxonomy): Bacteria > Bacteroidota > Bacteroidia > Chitinophagales > Chitinophagaceae > JADCRZ01. Next base: position 13,910 of record CAXSIE010000021.1, read on the forward strand.
GCAGAGAAGCAATAGACATAAAGAAATCAAAAACAAGGGATTTAGCCGAAATACAACTTAATAAGAAAAAGGAAGCATTTAACAGTGTTGCTTCGATGGCCCAAAATTTATAAATTTGCGCTGAATTTAATTTAGGACCTGTTCGATTCTGCCTGTATATATTTTTAGAAATTAATTTTTCAGATACCCAAACTTATTATATGCATTATCAATATACATATAATGGGTTTAATAATTAAAAAACAACAAATACTCATGGCAAAAGTTGCTTTAGTAACCGGCGTTACCGGTCAGGATGGTGCCTATTTAACGGACCTTCTATTAAAGAAGGGTTATATAGTGCATGGAATAAAGAGAAGAAGTTCTTTATTCAACACAGATCGTATAGATCATCTTTACCAGGATCCGCACGAAAAGAATGTTCACTTCAAACTGCATTACGGCGATCTTACCGACTCAACCAACCTGATAAGAATTATTCAGGAAGTTCAGCCCGATGAAATTTATAACCTAGCAGCAATGAGTCATGTTGCCGTAAGCTTTGAGACCCCTGAATACACTGCTAATGCAGATGGTATCGGCACTTTAAGAATACTGGAAGCTGTTCGTTTGCTGGGTTTAATAAAAAAGACAAAAGTTTACCAGGCTTCCACCTCTGAATTATATGGGAAGGTTCAGGAAATTCCACAAAAGGAAACGACAGCTTTTTATCCCAGGTCACCTTATGGAGTTGCCAAATTATATGGCTACTGGATAACGGTGAACTACCGGGAGGCCTATGATATGTTTGCAGTAAACGGTATTCTTTTTAATCACGAGTCACCATTAAGAGGTGAAACATTTGTAACGAGAAAAATTACCAGGGGCGTTGCAAAAATCGCGATGGGCATGCAGGATAAGATATTCCTGGGTAACCTGGATGCAAAGCGCGACTGGGGACATGCAAAGGATTATGTAGAGGCAATGTGGCTGATAATGCAGCAGGAAGAACCGGAAGATTATGTAATTGCAACCGGCATTACCACTCCCGTTCGCGAATTCGTTCGCATGGCTTTCAAAGAAGTAGGGGTTGAATTGGAATTTAAAGGAAGTGAAGCAAAAGAAACAGGTGTTGTTGTGTCTTGCTCAAACCCTGCATACGAGATTGAAAAAGGAAAGGAAGTGGTAGCGGTGGATGCAAGGTATTACCGTCCTACTGAAGTTGACCTGTTAATAGGAAATCCAAACAAATCAAATTCCAAGCTCGGCTGGAAACCCAAATACGATCTTCCCATGCTTGTAAAAGAAATGGTGGAAGCTGATATTGAACTGTTTAAGAAAGAAAAGTTGTTAAGTGAGGCAGGATTCAGGATTAAAAATCAGTTTGAATAATTAAGTGCTGGTAGTTTTCAGGTATGAAATGCTGTATTACCAAGCAGGCAGCCGATGGCATTAACACGGTATCATACTTTAACAAAAGCGTATAAAATTGTTATAAGCCGGGCGATTTGCTTGTCTGTGCATCACTGTTTAAATATTACCCATGAATAAAAATGATAAGATTTATATAGCAGGTCACCGCGGAATGGTAGGCTCGGCTATAATGAGAAAACTGGAAAGGGAGGGTTATACTAATATTGTTTCGAGAAATTCAAAAGAACTTGACCTGCGGGTGCAAACCGACGTTGATGCGTTTTTTGAGGAAGAAAAACCTGATTATGTAATTCTGGCGGCGGCTAAAGTCGGCGGCATCGTATCAAACAATACCTATAGGGCAGATTTCATGTACGATAACCTGATGATACAAAACAATATAATCCACGCTTCCTATGTGCATGAGGTAACAAAATTATTGTTTCTCGGGTCTTCTTGCATTTACCCGAGGATGGCACCTCAACCCCTGAAAGAAGAATACCTGCTTACCGGCTTGCTGGAACATACCAATGAGCCCTATGCCATTGCAAAGATCACAGGCATTAAAATGTGCGAAGCTTACAGGGATCAGTATGGTTGTAATTATATTTCGGTTATGCCTACAAACCTGTATGGCCCTAACGATAATTATGATCTTAAGAACTCTCATGTATTGCCAGCTCTTATCAGGAAGATTCATGAAGCAAAGATAAGCAATGCACCTTCAGTGGTAATCTGGGGAACAGGAACGCCTATGCGTGAATTCCTGCATGCAGACGACCTTGCTGATGCATGTTATTTCCTGATACAGAATTATAATGAGCCCGGCTTCGTTAATATTGGCGTGGGAGAAGATATTGCTATCAAAGATCTTGCAGCTTTAATAAAAAAGATTGTCGGCTTTGAAGGAGAAATAATACACGACCTGTCTAAACCCGATGGTACACCCCGTAAGTTGATGGATGTAAGCAAATTAACCGGCTTGGGATGGAAAGCCGCAATAAGCCTGGAAGAAGGTATTAAAAAGGTTTATGAGGAATATGTGGCGGCGGTAGTATAATACCGGTTACTGACTTTACTTTAATAATTATCAAAATTAAGAATGGAAAGTTCTTTCTTCTATGTAACCTGAATCTAAATAAATTCATCTTTACTTGTCCAAAAAGTCTTTAAACCAGGGAGGCACAGAGCCAGGGACGAACACAAGGCATCAATTAATATTAGCAGTGTTCCTCCCTGGCTCTGTGCCTCCCTGGTTTAAAAATACATATATGCGCTGCAACTTTGTAATAAACGGCTGGCAGCACTTGTAAATTAAATACCTGTAAAGTCATAAACTTTCGAACTAACTTTCGTTATTATGTTTGAAATTTTTAAGAAAAAAAAGCAGTTAGTCAACCTAAGCGGAATAGCCACAGATATGCATTCCCATTTGTTACCCGGTATTGACGATGGCGCTCCCGACGTGGAAACATCCATCGCTCTGATCAGAGGAATGATGGAAATAGGCTATAAAAAGTTTATTACCACACCGCATGTCATGTGGGATATTTATCAAAATACCCATGAAAGTATTAAAACGGCTCATGCCGTTTTAAAGGAAGCGCTTAAAAAAGAAAAAATTAAAGTTCATGTCCGTGCGGCAGCGGAATACTTTCTTGATGATCATTTTGATCAATTGCTTGATTATAATACGCCACTTCTTACCATTCATAATAACCTTGTTTTGGTTGAATTTTCTTTTGTAAATGCTCCCTTTGATATTAAAGAAAAACTTTTTAAACTTCAAATGAACGGCTATCAGCCTGTGCTGGCACATCCCGAGCGATACCTATATCTCAAGGAAAACAAAGAATTTTTTGATTCGCTTAAGGATGCCGGCTGCCTTTTCCAGCTTAACCTTCTTTCCCTCAGTAATTATTATGGTAAAGCGTCTACAGAACTGGCTCACTACCTCATAAAAAAAAATTATATTGATCTCTTAGGAACTGATCTTCATCACGCGCGTCACTTGGATGCATTGCGTTATTCGGGTTCCACTATGGACACCATAAAGCGGCTTCTTGATTCCGGAAAAATACAAAATGGAACTTTATAGCCAGTGTTATGTCAAATATAACCTGTCTATTAGTTTGCTTTTAATGGTCAGCTTTCAGCAATGAGCAGATCACTATGTAATGCGCTTTCTTTTGATAACTGGCAGTTGATAGCAAATCCGATTTTACTATAAAACCATATTTTTATAAGTTCATCTAACTTTTTGTTTAATTTATTGTTATGATTTATTAATCAGTATTGTATATTCAGCATAGCACATAAACAGTCATCCTTTATAAATTATCATTATTTATGAATGCGTTTACCATTAAAGACCTTGAAAATCTCTCCGGTATTAAAGCTCATACCATCCGGATATGGGAGCAGCGCTATTCATTTCTTAAACCGCAACGCACTGATACTAACATTCGTTATTACAGTAACGAAGAGTTAAAAACTATCCTCAATATTGCCCTTCTGAATAAATACGGATATAAAATATCTCATATAGATAAAATGCGGCCTGAGGAATTGAGGGATAAAATAACCACTTTATCCAACTCGCAGGCCCAGCAGGAGCGGATGATCAATGAATTAGTACAATTCATGGTAGACCTCGATATGGATAAGTTTGAAACGATGCTTGACAATTTTATCACTGCACGTGGTATTGATAAAACTATTACACAACTTGTATTTCCCTTTCTTGAAAAAATTGGTATGCTCTGGCTTACAAACCATATTAATCCCGCTCAGGAGCATTTAATCACCAACATAATCAGGCAGAAACTGATCGTAGGAATAGAAGGTGCCTATACTCATTTTCACAGTTCTAAAACAGTATTACTGTTTCTTCCGGAAGGTGAACATCATGAATTAGGATTATTATACACCTATTACCTTCTGAAAAATAAAGGTATTAAGATTGTTTATCTTGGGGCAAATGTTCCCATTAAAGATGTGGCATTTGTTGCTGATATTAAAAAACCCGATTATCTATATACACACCTGACTTCTGTGGCAAATAATTTTAATTTTGAGCGCTTCCTTAATGTCATTCAGGGCAAACTTAATCAGTACCAGTTGGTGATCTCGGGTCAGGTTACTCAAAATTATAAGAAAAAAATTCCCTCATTTATAAACTGCCGTAGATCGCTTCCCGAAGTTATTGAATTTATTTCCGGCATGTAATCCTGTGGTCCGGTTTTTATATATGTATAGTTTCATACAGATAAATTACTATTGTTTTACTTTTTAACAATTAATTTTAAACAAAAATTTGGTTATTGTTCCAAATTGTGTTTAATTTTGTATATGATTTAATTAAACATTTATTTATGTCATCCATAGAATTTAACCAGTTATTAGTTAACAATGCAGAATTTTTAAAACCTTTTGCTATAACGCTTACTAGGGATAATGAGGCTGCACAGGATCTTTACCAGGAAACACTTTACAGAGCCCTTGCTAATAAAGACAAATACAATGTAGGTACTAATATTAAAGCATGGTTATATACTATCATGCGTAATATTTTTATAAATAATTATCGGAGAAGGGCAAAACAGAATACAATTTTCGACAGTACTCCTAACGACTTTTTGTTAAATTATAACCAGGCAGTTGAAACAAACGTAGCTGAAAGTAGTTTAAAATTAAAAGACATTAACATTGCTATTCATGGTTTACCGGAAATTTTCAGGAATCCTTTCCTGTTATATTTCGACGGTTACAAATACCATGAGATCGCTGATATACTGAAAGAGCCGTTGGGAACTATTAAAAGCCGTATACATTTTGCGCGAAAATTACTAAAAGCCCAGATTCAACGTTTTTGATCAATGAGAAAGATAAGGTTCAGTAAGTTTTAGCATGGTTTGCACTTGATAGGCAAACCTTTTTTTTTGCAAAAAATCGTATCGTTCAATGAAATCAAATAGTAAATAGTTGGCAAAAATTATTGTTATAGG
>CAXSIE010000021.1:19318-20920 GCA_964237295.1 uncultured Flavihumibacter sp.
CAGCTTCTTTTATGGCCAAAGCGGGGTGGGAAGTGCATGTAATTGAAAAGCATTCAACTCCCGGTGGCAGGGCAAGACAATTTACTGAAAAAGGATTTGTGTTTGATATGGGTCCGAGTTGGTATTGGATGCCGGATGTGTTTGAAAGGTATTTCCTGCAATTTGGGAAAAAGCCTAGTGACTACTATACACTCCAACGGCTTGATCCCTCATACAGGATATATTGGGACAATGGCCTGTCAGATCTTCCTGCAGGTATAAATGAATTGAAACAACTATTTGAAAACATTGAACCGGGAGCCGGAAGAAAATTAGATGGCTTTTTAGCGGAAGCTTCCTATAAGTACAAAGTAGGCATGCAGAAACTGGTGTACAAGCCCGGACAATCAATCAGTGAGTTCATTGACTGGGATGTAATTACCGGTATGCTTAAGCTGGATATATTTACTTCTGTAAAAAATCATGTTCATAAATATTTTAAAAATCCCAGGTTAAGACAAATACTGGAGTTTCCGGTTTTGTTTTTGGGAGCATTACCTGAAAAAACACCAGCCCTGTACAGCCTTATGAATTATGCTGATATGATTGGCGGTACCTGGTATCCGGACGGTGGCATGTATAGTATTGTAAAAGCTATGCATGAGTTGGCCGTTGAATCGGGTGTATGTTTTCATTTTAATGAAGAGGTGAAAAAAATCTCAGTAGATGGTGGTATAGCTAAAGCCTTATTTACTCAATGCAGTATAGCTGATACCCGGGTAGCAAGCAGCCCTCTGCATGAACGCATTCTTAATGAATATAAAGCAGATGTTATAATAGGAGCCGCAGACTATCATTTTATAGAAACAAGTTTATTGCCTGAAGGATCAAGATCCTATTCTGAAAAATACTGGAACAAAAGAACAATGGCTCCTTCCTGTTTACTTTATTTTGTGGGATTAAATAAAAAATTACAAAACCTTGTTCATCATTCTCTTTTTTTTGATGTGCCTTTTGAGAAGCATGCGGAAGAAATTTATACCACCCATGAATGGCCTGTGAATCCACTTTTTTATGTAAGTGCTACTTCAGTAACGGACAATACGGTGGCTCCGCCGGAATGTGAAAACCTTTTCTTTCTTATACCGGTTGCCACCGGATTGCAAGACGATACGGATGAACTTAGAAATAAATATTTTGATTTAATTATAGATAGGATGGAAAAGAGAACCGGTCAGTCGATAAAGGATGCTATTATTTATAAAAGATCTTTTTCTTCCCGTGATTTTATACAGGAATACAATTCATTTAAAGGAAATGCGTACGGACTGGCAAATACTTTAATGCAAACAGCTTTATTAAAGCCCTCATGCAGAAGTAAAAAAGTTTCCAACCTGTTCTATACCGGTCAGCTAACAGTTCCCGGTCCTGGTGTGCCTCCATCTTTAATAAGTGGTGAGGTGGTTGCCAAAGAAGTTCTTAAGCATTTCAACCAATGAAAGTTGTAATTACCGGTATAATAAAATACTTATTGTATTACAACCAGGCATAACCTAACATAAGTAGTCTATAGATAATCTTATTATCAAAGATCCGGTTATATTGTTTAATGGGTAATTATGG
>CAXSIE010000021.1:20945-23248 GCA_964237295.1 uncultured Flavihumibacter sp.
AACAGAGATTCAATTTTTTCAAAACAAGTAATATTTTACACTTAGTCTTCAACCAATATTAAAGAACCTTGTTACACATTCAATACGATCATTGATAAACTATTCAAGCAATAATTATAATTATTCAGGTGTTATAAGTGGTTACTATAATTTAACTACAAACTGACATAACAGATTATAATTATATAATGTATATAGGTTCTTGCAAATCAAAGAAAGCTTGCTGTTAACAATTAATAATTAACCTTTAATCATTAATTCTTCCAGGCTGATAAAAATGAGAATATGATTCAATTGTTTCATACGGTCAGCGAAAGATGTAGCAGGATTACTACGGAAGTTTACAGCACTTCTTTCGCTTCTGCTATTAAGTTGTTACATCGCGACCTTCAGCATCCGATCTATAATATTTATGGATTTGTAAGGTTTGCCGATGAGATAGTAGATACATTTCATGATTATGATAAAGCAACTTTACTAAATCAGTTTAAAAAAGAAACTTACGAGGCTTTAGACAGGAAGTTAAGTCTCAATCCTATCCTGAATAGCTTTCAGATGACGGTTCATAAATATTCTATTGACAGGGAACTGATCGGAGCGTTTTTCAGAAGTATGGAAATGGACCTCAGTAAAACACACTACGATAATACCGGATACAATGAATATATATATGGCTCGGCCGAAGTAGTTGGTTTGATGTGCCTTTATATTTTTTGTGAGGGAAATAAGGAATTGTATAATAAGCTTAAACTGTCTGCACGTTCACTGGGTGCTGCTTTTCAAAAAGTAAATTTTCTTCGTGATATAAAAACTGATTTCACGGGAATGGATAGGGTATATTTCCCAAGTTGTGATTTTACTAATTTTACCAGTATTGATAAGCTCAAAATAGAAGAGGATATCCAGAAAGATTTTACAGGTGCTTACCTGGGTATTTTAAAGTTACCTATTAAAGCCAGGTTTGGCGTATATGTGGCTTACAAATACTATTTGTCTTTATTTAAAAAAATAAAAAGGTTACAGCCTTCCAGGATATTGGAAGAACGCATACGCATTCCTAACTATGGTAAAGCATTGATAATTATGCGTGCCGGTGTAAAGAATAAGCTACATTTAATTTAATTTTACTTTTTAATACAGCTGGAAGCAGGACATATCTTTTAAACGGATCTGTATCCGGCTATGTATTGTATTATTTTTTATAATAACCAAGTTAAACGTGACAGAAGTAGTTTTAGTGAATGAACTGGACGAGCCGATCGGCACAATGGAAAAGATGGCTGCTCACCGCAAAGCTTTTTTACATAGGGCTTTCAGTGTTTTCATTTTTAACCATCGTGGTGATATGCTGCAGCAAAGGGCGCTTAATAAATACCATAGCGGCGGCCTGTGGACGAACGCCTGTTGCAGTCATCCATTTCCGGGAGAAGACATCCTGAAGGCGGCTAACCGCAGGCTGGAAGAAGAAATGGGTTTTACAACAGCTTTAAGAAAGGCCTTTGATTTCACCTATAGGTCTGAGTTTGATAATGGCTTAACCGAATTTGAATTTGATCATGTATTCATTGGTGAGTGTAAAGACCACAACCTGATAAGCCCTGACAAGGAAGAAGTGAACGATTATTGTTTTAAGTCTCTTGAAGAAATCAGGTCGTCACTTTTACATACAGGCAATAAGTATACAGCCTGGTTTCATATTGCTTTTCCTATGGTGGAGAAATGGATAACACAGAACTATAACCGGATTGTAATACCATGAGTTTTATACTGTATATAACGATCGTTGTTATTGTTTTTTTAATTATGGAAGGTGTAAGCTGGCTAACGCACCGGTATGTGATGCACGGTTTTTTGTGGTTGCTCCACGAAGATCACCATAACAAAAGACCTGGTTTCTTTGAAAGGAACGATGCTTTTTTTGTAATATTTGCTGTTCCAAGTTTTTTATTCATCTTATTCGGCACTCTGGAAAAGATATATTGGTTACAAGCTCTTGGTTTTGGCATAATGGCCTATGGATTTGCGTATTTCCTGGTGCATGAAGTTATCATTCATCAGCGCTTTAAATGGTTTACACGATCCGGCAATACTTATATACGAACAATACGATGGGCACATAAGATGCATCATAAACATCTTGGTAAAGAGGATGGAGAATCATTCGGCATGCTGATGGTACATAAAAAGTACTGGGAGAAGATCAAAAGAGATAAAGCCAGGATGCAAAGGCCACAAAGGCACGAAGGCACCAGGTAATTAATTATCATTTGAAACGTAGTGGATTTGGTGCAATAAGTTGCTAC
>CAXSIE010000022.1:0-9765 GCA_964237295.1 uncultured Flavihumibacter sp.
GGTTCCACGGGGTATTAATTTTTCCAGCCTGCTATCCATGTATTGCACATTACCTGTGGTTAAATATTTGAATTCCTGTGCTGTTAGCGTGCAGCAGCTGAAAGATATTAAACTGATAATGAAATATCGCAGCGTATTGAAATATTGCATGAGTTTATTAATTAATTCCTGATTTATAAATGACTTTTATGAAACGATTAATTATTCTTACAATGCTGTTTATGAGTTCAGCTATCAAAGTTTTATGCCAGATGGATAAACAGGAATCACCCCTCTTAATTGAAGTAGCCCAATTCGATCATTTTCAGCCTATAGGTGTTGCGGTTACCAGCACCGGCAGAACCTTCGTAACGTTTCCACGCAGGCAACCATACCAGTATGGACTTGCAGAGCTGGTAAACGGGCAACGTAAACCTTATCCGGATATCGAAATAAACCGGTACGATTCCACGAAGGCTGCAGAACACTTTCTAAATGTGCAGGCGGTATGGCCCGATGATAACAATAAACTGTGGATACTTGACCCCGCCAACCCGGGAGATGAGGCAACAATACCTGCAGGTGTAAAATTGCTGAAGGTTGACCTGGCTACTAATAAGGTTGAGCGTGTTTATCGCTTTGAAGACCTGCCACGTGAAAAAGGCGCTTTAAACGATGTTCGTATAGACACAAAGCGAAACCTGGCTTATTTATCCGATCCTAAACTAAAAGCCATTATAGTGCTTGATTTAAAGACGGGCAAGAGCAGGCAGGCGCTCGCAAACCATAAGTCAGTAAAAGCCGAGCCGGGTTTTAAACTTCATCTCGATGGAAAGGATGTAGTTGACAATGAGGGTAAAGCATTCAGCTCAAACGTAAATGGAATAGCGCTTACACATGATTTTAAATATTTTTATTACCGGGCTATCAACCAGACGAAGTTGTATCGCATAGCAACCGAATATCTGGCAAATCCGAATTTAACTGATGCAGAGCTGGCCACACATGTAGAAGAAGTGGGTGAAACAGGCATATCTCATGGAATGATAGCAGATGAAAAAGGTAACATATACCTTACGGATTCTCCCAATAAATGCATAAGGTATGTTACATCGTCAGGCAGGTTGGAAATGCTGGTTCAGGATAAACGGCTTATATGGCCAGACACTTTTTCTATTGGTCGGGATGGTTATTTGTATATTACCTGCTCACAAATAAATCGCACCCCGAAATACAATAACGGGGAAGATAAAGTAGAATATCCTTTCCGCTTATACAAAGTGAAATTGCCATAACGGTTGAATATTTGTATACGTTGTATCCACGTACTGTCTTTCCGCGGTTCAATAGCTTTTTTAACACAGAGAACACGGAGGGCTTCCTCTGTGCCCTCTGTGTTTCCTCCTACGGCTGTTCTCTGTGTTAAAAAAAATTTTTTAACTCGAACACAGTTATTAATGCTTGAGCAGGTGCTTTAATAGGTAAAAGAACATCCTGGAAATGCATTTCTTTTATCCTTTTGATTTTAATGCTGCAGCAAAGGCTTTTAATTCATCTGCCAGATCCTGTGGTTCTTCCATGGCTGTAAAATGACCACCTTGTTTCATCTTCGTCCATCGCTTTACAGCGAAAAAGCGCTCAGCGAATTCTTTAGGCGGCGATGAGATGTCTTTTGGGAAAAGGGCAAAGCCTGCCGGCACTTCTGATTTGTTGCCTGTTTTATCAAACGGGTTCAGCTTTTGTAAAGGGTTGTACATTGTTTGCATAAGCGCCTTCATGGTCTCATAGTAAATACGATGGGCTGAATTGATGGTGTTCGTAAACCAGTAAATACTGATGTTGTTAAGCAATTCGTCTCTTTTTATGGCATCTTCTATTTTCCTGTCATTATCGGTCCAGGTTTTAAACTTTTCGGTAATCCAGCCACAAATTCCCGCCGGTGAATCGTTGAGACTATAAGCAAGGGTTTGTGGTTTGGTTGACTGTATCATAAAATAGCCGCCTTCGGTTTGCTGCCAGACCTTGCGTTCTTCTATATAAACTTTTTCGGCTGCATTTGGGTCATCCACCGGCATCATCGCGTGATGAAAAGGAACATCGGTTAAATGAATGCCCAGCAACCGGTCTTTATGATACAAAGCCAGTGCTTCGGTAATGCTGCCTCCCCAATCGCCACCATGGGCAATAAACTTGTCATAACCGAGGTTCTTCATTAATTGTGCAAACAGCGCTGCTATCTTCTTTGGATTCATTCCCGGCTCTTTTGTAAGGTCTGAAAAACCGAAGCCGGGAATCGAGGGCACTATAACGTCGAAGCTGACACCACGGTCATCCGCCTTTGTCAGCAACGGAATTAGTTGCAAGAAACGCACAAAACTGTCGGGCCAGCCGTGAATGAGCATTACCGGGATAGTATTATCGCCACTGCCCTTATGATGTATAAAATGGATCCCGGTATCATCAATCGTTTCCTTAAAATGATGAAAAGAATTAAGGTAGGCTTCCTGAGCCTTCCAGTCGTACTCGTGCTGCCAGTAATTGCATAGTTCCTGAAGATAGCCTTTGTTGGTTCCATACTCCCATTTATCGTTCGCAATTTCGTCGGGCCACCGGGTGGCGTTAAGGCGGCGATGCAGGTCGTCAATTTGCTCTTGTGCTATCTTAATTGAAAAAGGCTGAGGCATGAAGTGATGTTATGTACGTTATTAAATTTTGTAACCGTTTGTGTTCTATTCAGGCACCTGCTCAATAGAAGTAGGTTCTACTCTTGGCTGTGCATTGGTTTGGTGACGGTATTTGGATGACACATCATATACAAGGCGGCGTACACGCATAATACCTCCCAAAGGACGGTGTTCCGGCAAACAATGAAATGGATTGAAGCTCAATACATCATCACCATACACGCGACGTGCATCACTAACCGTATCCTGCGGAGGAATAACAATTTTAGCAACAGGCTGGTACGGACTCTCGTCTTCCGGCCATTGTACCGAGCCGTCTTCTACTGGCATTTTGGCAAGATTGGTGCAAAGCTGTGCCCGTATTTCATATTCCGCACCCTGTGTTTTAAAAAAACCGGCAACGATCTTGGTTAGAAAATCATCGGGGTCTTCTTTCAATTCATCTTCCATTTTTTTATCGTGTAAAGCTTTCACGTTCTCCGAAAGAGGGGCGGCGGAAATTTTAGCGATGTAATCGCCATAGCGGATGGCAGCCATACTAAAATAAACGTCACCTAAAAGGTGGGAACCGGGAATACCAAAAATATTGGGATCATCCTCTTTGCCTAACAGTTGCTTGAATTTACGGGCCAGTACCTGCTGGTGGTTCTGCAGGTTTTGTATAAACTCCGGTCCGTTTGCAGCCTTTTCCAGTTGCTCCTGAAAATCCAGGTAATCTTTTATCGTACCTGTAGGTATCACAGGATAATTCACCAATAAAAAGTCCTGTGTAAGGGCATCGGCATCTTCAGGTAAAAACTTTTTTCCTTCAACGCCAATCACCTTAATGGCCATGCCGCGCTGAAATGATTTTTTGTCGGGTTCTATGGCCGGATGCGAAGTGGAGTAAGTTTTAGGGGTTTTAAAAAGGCCCTGTGCCAATGGTTCAGGAAGGTTTTCATATACCTGCAGTTCACCTTTGATGATGCCATGACTTTTTGCGTGTGCATCGCGGATTGCATGCCGGTATTGGCCAAACATCATTTTGTTAACGCGGGACATAGATTCGGATACCTTGCGGCTCATTTCCTCCTCATCGGGTTGTTTTACTTCTACATCATCCGAATAACGGACATAGTCTTTTAGCTTTTCGTTGCTCATAAAGCGATTTAAATTTATATATTAAATAATTATGCTATAAATAAATCATGCCAACAAAGAACGATTTCGCTTGTTGTTTTAAATTGATATTAATTATTTAGCGGCGAAAGTCAGCTACAGCTTTTGCCTTGAATACGGTCTTCTTTTTGGCGCCCGCATTTGTTCTTTAGCAGCATAATGTGCTGTCTGGCTTTTGAAATTAAGTTATAATAGAATTAAAGGGGAACCGGTTGAAAAATTGATTCTTGAAATTAATAATGTTAAGTTAAGTATGAGATGACGTTTGCTGAGTTGAAGAGTTTTTTTTAAAAAAATGTTTAAACCGAAGAAAGACCTTGCGTCACATTAAGTTTAACTTGACAATAGTTACCAATCTCTATTTCTACATCGCAGGTAAATAAAAAAAGCGTTCCAAAATAGAAACGCTTTTTTTAGATAAGTTGGGTTTAATTAGTAGCCAAAAATTTCCTTCAAATTGAGCTTTATTAATTCACCGTATTTTTTCAGATCATCGTCATTTATCCGCTTATCTGAGGCCACGATACAGTATGTGTAAGATTTTCCTTTCATTTCCTGTTCATAGAATTTTTTCAGTTCGGAATAGCCTAAGGTACTCATAGCATCGAATGTATTTTTACGTTGATCATAATCCAGGCCAAGGCGCTTCGCATTCATATAGTTGAATAGGATCCCTTCTTCGGTAATACGGTCTGTTTCCAGCGATTTGCGGATATTATCTTTGGCTACTGCAATTATTTTTCCTGACTCCGGAAGATCGGTAAGTAATTCATTCATGCCGCCAATAGCCTCATTTAATTTATCGGCCTGAGTACCCACATAAGCCTGTATGATGTTTCGGTCGTCCTTTTTAGCAGGTGTGCCATAAAAAGCGTAGGTAGAATAAGCAAGCGCTTTTGATTCGCGAATCGTTTGAAATACAATTCCACTCATGCCACCGCCAAAATAATTATTAAATAACTCTACTGTTGGCGAAGTGGCGGGATCGTAAACCGAACTGTTCCTTACCCAATTGATTTCGGCCTGTACCATATCAAAGTTGGCAAACAATATTTTATTTTGATCCTGATTTAAGCGGGTAAATATTTGTGCTGGCGGGTAAGCTTTAAAATTGCCCGGCGCGGTATGCAGCGGTTTTAATGTAACAGCTATTTGCTGTGCTGTTTGCGGGCCATAATATAAAATAACATGTTTATATGTTCCCATCTCATGCAGAATTGAAACCAGGTCCTCAGCTTTCAGCGCATCCAGTTCATCATCAGACAATACAGTATTAAAAGGATTCTTTTCACCATATTGCGCATAACTCACCAGGCCCTGCATTATAGCCCCCTTATTTAATTTTGCATTTTCCCGTGCCTTTTTCAAACGTGCTTTTAATCCCGCTAATGCTTTATCATCAGCCTTACAATTAGAAAGCAGGTTTTCATATAGCGTAACGGATTTATTAAAATTTTCCTGCAGGCCGTTAATGCTCACTGTTGTAATTTCAGCGGCGGTATTAATATTAAATGAAGAGGCCAGTTTATAAAATTCTTTGCTAATATCTTCCGCACTCATTTTATCGGTACCAAGAAACTGCAAGTACTGGGCGGCAACGGAAAGTAATTTATTATTATAACTTCCCATATCATAGCGGTAATAAAGCCTGAAAATGCTATTGTCTTTATTTTTAACTGCCAGCACATCCAGCGGGCCTGAGGTTGCTTTCTGAATATCTTTGGTATAATCAAGCCACACAGGTTTTACACTATTGGATGGCAGGGCATCAACGCTTTTTAAAAAAGGAGATTGTGATTCCCGGTTTACCTCAACAGCTGTAATGGGCGGTTTATCAACTTTTACAATGCTTTTATCTTCACCCTGGCGCTTATAAATAATTACATAGTCATTGTCTGAAAGATATTTATTGGCAAAAGCTACAATTTGTGGTTTGGTAACTTTAGACAGTTCACTTATATTAGCCACTTCTTTACGCCAGTTAACACCCGATGTAAAGGCATCCATTAAATTACTTGCACGGTCATAATAATTTTCATTTTGTACGAGTGTATTTTTTTTCAGATTATTTACAATGGAAGTAATTAGGTCGTCGGCAAATTCACCATTTCTGAGTTTGGTTATTTCGGTAAGCATTAATGATTTCACTTCATCCAGCGATTGCCCTTTTACAGGATTACCCTGCAACAGCAAAGCGCTGTAATCTTTAAGGGTGTAAGCAAACGCCGACGCACTCAGCAGTTTTTGTTTTTTAATAAGGTCTAAATCAAATAAACCCGCTTTTCCGTTGGTAAGAATCTGGCCTACAAGATTTAGCATCTGCGCATCGTTGGTATTGGCACCGGGGAAACGGAAACCGATCATTATTCTTTCCGGCGTGGGCCCTAAAACTTCTTTTGAAATGGGCGACGTTATCGGTACTTCCGGCGCAAACGTGTAAGGAGGAATGGCCTTTGTTTTCATGTAACCAAATTTCTTATCAATGCCTTTTATCATTACATCGGGGTTAAAATCGCCCGACATAATGATACCCATATTATTGGGAACATAATATCTATAATAATAATCTCTGATAGCTTTAAGCGATGGATTTTTTAAATGCTCAACAGTGCCAATAGTAGTTTGCCTGCCGTAATTATTATTCTGAAATAAATGAGCGAACATGGATTCAAATACTTTACTGGCATCATTATCCAGTCCCCGGTTTTTTTCCTCATAAACGGCCTCAAGCTCTGTATGAAAAATACGCAACACCGGCGCACGAAAACGCTCGGCCTGCAGGGTCAGGTATTTATCAACGGCGGAACCGGGAATATCGTCGGTATAAACCGTTTGTTCAAAAGAGGTAAACGCATTGGTTCCCTGGCCGCCCATGGAAGCCATCATTTTATCATATTCATTGTCAATGACAAACTTTGCCGCCTGGCCGGATACCTGGGCAATTTGTTTATATATTTCCTTTCGGGCCGTTTCATCTGTTGTAGAATTATACTGTTCATACAAACTATCAATCCTGTTAAGCAACGGCTTTTCCTTTGCCCAGTCCAATGTACCATATTTATCCGTGCCCTTAAACATCATGTGCTCAAGGTAATGCGCCAATCCTGTATGGTTGGCGGGATCAGTTTTACTGCCAGCCTTAACAGCAATGAAAGACTGGATTCGTGGTACTTTAGGGGTTGGACTTAAGATAACGGTCAGTCCGTTTTTTAACGTATAAAAACGGGAATTAGTAGGATCACCCGTTACATATTTGTAAGGGTACCCGCCAGATACTGCCTGCTTCCATTCAAATTTTGTTTGAGCGTTCAACCTGCCCGCTATTGCCAGCACCGCTACAACAATAATTATCTGCAATTTTTTCATTTATCATTTTTAAAAGGTAAATATATTATTTTATACAATCATTATATCTCAACTTTTGCAGAATTCCCTCCTTGAATATCATGTTAAAAGAACAGGTGGTTGTTTTAATCGGTTTATGGTATTTACCCCGTTGCCGGTGTTTCACCGGCTTTGCATTGTAAAAATAATAGGGCGATAGGTAATATTTGTTGAACGTTTATTGTGAAGCGTAAAATATGAGCACGTTTATCTTCATACATCTGAAGATGGAATGAATTAAACGAAGGTTTAAGGCATTATTTTCACTTCTATAACAGTGAACGTTTGCATCAATCGTTAGACTATCAATGGCAGGAAGTTTTTTACATAAATGCGGCAGCCTAACGCCTGTTACGCGCTGGTGCTTTTTGAAATGGTTTTTTTGAAGCAGTTGTATCCTTACCAGGCAGCATCCGAAAAACATCATCTTAAAAAGCACCATGATTATATTTAACTTATCAAACTATCTGTGCTACGTTTGGGGTACATCTTAAGAACAAGGACCTTTGCAATCCTAACAATAAAATGAATGTTTAAACCATCTCAAAAGGGAATATTAACCAACATCCGGGGCTTTATAATTATTGATGCTGCGGGTCATACACTGCAGCTGTTAATGGTCAGGTATAACAATCTTAACGGTTAATGCCTGTTTCTTTTTCTTCTTTATAGTGATCAATACCAGCGGTATACAGATGGCATTTAAAATGGCCAGCAACGTAAATGCGTTCATATAGCTCAGTAAAAAAGTTTGCCTCACTATCGTTGCTTCCAGTGCGCCTATAGCTTGCTTTGCCGCCTGCAGGATAGTAGCGCCATGCGACACAAAGTAGCTTGTGAGTGAGCTTATCCGTTGCCGGGTAGCCGGGTCGGTGTCGGTAACATGGGTTATTAATGTGTTCCTGTTATCGGCGGCGCGATGTGCTATATATGTATTGATAAGCGCGATACCAAACGAGCCGCCCATCTGCCGCATCATATTATTTAAGGCGGCACCTTGCGGAATGTCTGCAGGATTGAGTTCTGATACGGCCAGTGCTGTGAGTGGTACAATCAGCAGGGCCGCACCGACGCCGCGGAACAGTAAGGGAATAAAGAAGCTTGGACTTCCTGATTCCAGGTTAGAGCCGGACATCAGGTACCCAAAAACAGCAGACATGCCGAAACCAAGTATAATGAGGTATTGAGGGCGGAGGCCACCCTGCAGCATTCTACCCAGGAACGGTGATATCATCGCCGCCATCAGGGTGCCCGGCAGCAGCATAACACCTGTCTGGAATGCAGAATAGCCTATCAGTCGTTGAGCGTATAACGGGAAAACAAAGACCGCGCTAAAAAGACCGAAACCGAGAATAAACGTCATGATAGCTGAAATCGATAATGTGGTGCTCTTCAATACCCGCAAATTAATGACGGGATATTTTACCCGCAGCTCCCACCAGACGAGTAAAGAAAGGGACAGGGCCGAAATAACGCTTAACGCAACAATATAATTCGCAGCGAACCAGTCATCGGTCTCGCCTCTTTCTAACACTACCTGCAGGGAACCAACGCCGATAGTTAGCAGGAAGATACCCAGCCAATCGATCTGCCGGCCATCTGCGGACGATTTGGAAGGCCTGAGAAAAAAGTAAGACAAACATGCAGCCATTATGCCTATTGGGATATTGACATAAAATATCCATTGCCATGACAGGTTATCTACAATATAACCGCCCATTACAGGACCTATAGACGGGCCGATAATAATACCCAGGCTGAAGATGCCGCTGGCGGTGCCACGCTCTTTGGGTGGGAAGGTTTCGAACAAAATAGACTGTGAGGTGGATAATAATGCACCGCCGCCAATGCCCTGTATAAAACGGAATGCCACCAGCTCCCAGAGGCTGTGAGAAAAGCCACACATAGCCGAGGCCAGGGTAAACAAAATAATGGAGCCTATGTAATATTGTTTACGTCCTATCTTTTCCGCAAGGAAGCTGGTCATAGGAATAATGATCACATTCGCTATGGCATAAGAGGTGATCACCCATGCGGTATCTTCCAGAGAGGCTCCTAAGTTGCCGCTCATGGTATTAATGGAAACATTAACAATTGTAGTATCAATCAGTTCAATAATTGTAGACGTAATGATAGTAACGACAATAATCCATTTTCTAAAACCTGTTTCCATGCCTGTATATTAACTGCGTTAAATTTTCTGTAACTTTATTATAATAATTGTTGCTAAATGTCAACAATTGTAACTTGGTGACAAAATTAATGTTTTATTTGTAATGATCTTACAATAATTGCCATTTAATTACAATATAAATATGGAACAGAAAAAGACCGATGTTTCTGACAGGGAAATACTGATGGATGTAGACTTCCTGGTATCAGTGATAGTGGCTATAGGTGAGGTGGCCAACATTACCGGTGTACCCCAGCGCAAGATCAGGTATTGGGATGAGAAAGGATTGATCCAGCCAGTAGACACTACATCAACAGTGAGGCAGTACGATTACCTGAACATAAAAAAGATAGTGCTGATGAAGGAAATGCTGGATGAAGGTTATAC
>CAXSIE010000022.1:9778-14964 GCA_964237295.1 uncultured Flavihumibacter sp.
ATGTAGCCGCTAAAAAAGTAGATGAGCGGTCAAAAAAAATAGCCGAAGTATTTAAGCGGGCAGCGGCATTGAAAAGTCAGCAGAAAAAACAGGTTTGAGGATTTCTTATTTCGGGATCTTGTTAATTTCTCAATAAAAGAAGTTCCTGTTTCTCTTAAATGAAGGTGCATAAGATCTCCTTTAAAATGGACCGTCACACAAAACGGTGCAACATAATCATTTTTAAACTGTTGAATTATTCTTTAATTACTAAATTAAAAACATTAATCATGACATTAGAAGAAAAAGGGCCGATCATGCCACCACCTGAACTGAGTAAATTTCCACAGCAGGTTTCAAAAGAAATTCAAAGCTGGAAGGATATAACCGCAGCAACGCATTGGGAATTATATGATAGAACCAAACCTGACGGAGCAGATTTTTATATTGGCCAGAATGAATTAGGCCATATCCATTTAGACGGGGAAATACACCTGGCGATAGGAAAAGAACTAACAGAAGCACTTCTTAAAAATAAGCTTGCAAAGAAATTCCGGTACGGAAAAGACTGGGTAACAAGTCCAATTGAATCAGCGAAAGATGTATCGCATGCTATCTGGCTTTTTAAATTAAGTTATAATAGAATTAAAGGCGAACCGGTTGAAAAATTGATTCTAGAAATTAATAGTTACAATGAGTTGTCGGGAGCCTCACCTTTTTAAAAGAAGATAAATGAAACATAATGAAACTCACAGATTATAGAAGTTTAGGCCAATCAGGTTTAATAGTCAGCCCGCTTGCACTTGGTACAATGACGTTCGGGCAAAACAACTGGGGCGCTACCGATGAAAATTCTTTGAATATTTTTAACGGATTTATTGATGCCGGCGGAAATTTTGTGGATACCGCGGATGTATATTCCGGTGGGCACAGCGAACAACTTGTTGGCAGGTATATTAACGACAGAAAGTTGCGTGACCAGGTTGTGCTGGCTACTAAATATTCTTTTAATACGCAGAAAGGTAATCCCAATGCCGGCGGCAATGGACGTAAAAATTTATACAGGGCAGTTGAGGCTTCTCTTAAACGGTTGAACACGGATTATATAGATATTTACTGGATGCATGTATGGGATATGATAACACCTGTGGAAGAAGTACTGCAGTCATTGGGCGATCTGGTACGGGAAGGAAAAATAAGGTATTTTGGATTTTCCGACATGCCTGCATGGTACATAGCAAAAGCGGCTGCAATAGCAAAAGCGCATAACAGCCCGGCACCTATTGCCCAACAAATGTATTATGCACTTACGGAAAGAACTATCGAGCATGAGCACATTCCTGCTGCGCTGGATGCAGGACAGGGTATCGTTCCGTGGAGCCCGTTGGCGTATGGTTTTTTAACCGGGAAATGTAGTAAAGATGAAAGCGGTGGCATCGCCAAAGGTAATGGGCGCCTTGATAAATACAACCCTATGTTTCCTGTAGTAACCGAACAGCATTGGAAGATTCTGGATGTTTTAAAACAGGTTTCAGAAGAAGGCGGATATTCAATGGCGCAGATTGCCCTCGCATGGGTAATACGGAAGAAAGGTGTTACCTCTACTTTGCTGGGTGTAAGCAAGATGGAACAATTGCAGTCTAATATAGATTCGCTTTCTATAAAACTCACGGCAGAGCAGGTTAAGAAACTGGATGATGTCAGCAGTACCAATAATATGCAGCTTTACAATATTTTTACTCCACAGGTTAATAATTCCATTTTTGGTGGGTATGATGTAAAGGGGTGGAAGTAATCATGATTGAAGACAACCCGTATTTCTGGCTACAACAAAAGTGGATTTGGCTACACTTGTTTATTTTTTGCGACAGAGCTTTGCATTGTAAAAAAAATTAAAAATGAAAATTATAGTAACAGGTTCGTTAGGTAATATCAGCAAACCACTGGCAGAAGAGTTAGTGCAAAAGCAGCATGAAGTAAGTGTTATCAGCAGCAGTGCGGATAAACAGAAAGATATCGAAGCGCTGGGGACTACTGCTGCCATCGGCTCAGTGGAAGACGTTGATTTTCTTACCGCCACTTTTAAAGGCGCGGATGCGGTGTATTGCATGATACCGCCATCCAACTACAGAGATCAAAACCTTGATCTTACAGCGCATGTTAGCAAGATTGCCGATAATTATGTACAAGCCATTGAGCAGTCGGGCGTAAAGCGCGTTGTTTTTTTAAGCAGCATTGGTGCGCATTTGGCGGAAGGCAATGGCATCATCCAGGTTTACCATGTAGTGGAAAACCTGCTCAACAAACTCTCGGATGTTGCCATTACGTACATGCGTCCCACTTCTTTTTACTACAATTTATTAGGTTATATAGGTATGGTAACGCAGGGTTTTATCGCGGCTAATTACGGTGAGAACAAGATCGTCTGGGTTTCCCCGAAAGATATTGCGGCTGCCATTGCAGATGAGATCGTTACCCTCAATGGAAAAAAAATCCGTTACGTGGCAAGTGATGAGCGAACCGGTAGTGAAACTGCAGCTGTGTTAGGCGCCGCCATCGGTAATCCTGATTTGAAATGGACCATCATCTCTGATGAACAATCGCAAAAAGGTATGGAAGCAGCCGGACTTAAACCGGATATCGCTGCCGGTTTAGTTGAAATGTATGCAAGTGCCCGCAGCGGTAAGTTTTGGGAAGACTTTGAAATGCATAAACCGGAAAAAATGGGCAGAGTAAAGCTGGAAGAATACGCAAAAGAATTTGCAGCCGCATATAAAAACGGAGCCTCAAAAGATCATTAAGTCACTATCTTTCTTTTGAAATTTATTCTGTTGATGCGATTGTTTGAGCAGAAAATAATTATATTATACTTTGGCAAACTTAAAAGCGCCTTACCGGGTCAAAACGATATCGGAATTTCACCAATTCAGGGAATTGCCCAAACCTGAACATCCGTTAATCAGCGTTATCAACCTTGAAACTTTTAAGCGTTTGCACTATAGTGAACCCATGAGCCTGGTATTTGATTTTTATTCCATCTCACTCAAAAGAAATTTCAATGCCAAGCTTAAATATGGGCAGCAAACGTATGATTTTGATGAGGGTGTTATGTTCTTTATGTCGCCTGGTCAGGTTTTCAGCATTGAGGTTAATAAAGATGAAGAACTGAAACAATCGGGATGGATGTTGCTCGTTCATCCCGATTTTTTATGGAATACGCCGTTGGCAAAAACCATAAAGCAATACGAATACTTCGATTATTCTGTTCATGAAGCTTTGTTTCTCTCAGAGAAAGAAGAAACAATGATTGCCGGTATCATGCAAAACATCGCAGGAATATCATGCAAACATTGATAAATTCAGCCAGGATTTAATTATTGTGCAAATTGAATTATTGCTGAAGTATGCAGACCGGTTTTACCATCGCCAGTTCATCACCAGGAAAATATCCAATCATACCATCCTAAGCCGGTTAGAAGATATTATTACAGATTATTTTAACAGTGATGATTTGATAAAAAAAGGACTACCGACAGTTCATTACATTGCTGAAAAATTAAACGTATCACCCAATTATTTAAGCGGGATGCTTACCGTATTGACGGGTAAAAGCACGCAACAACATATTCACAACAAACTGATTGAAAAAGCAAAAGAAAAATTATCTACTACCGGTTTATCGGTAAGTGAGATTGCCTATGAATTAGGCTTCGAACATCCGCAGTCATTCAGTAAATTATTCAAATTAAAAACCAGCTTTTCACCTCTGGATTTCAGACAATCTTTCAATTGATAATAAACCTGAAGTTTCTTTACAAGGTGGCCGGAACATGGCAGCAGACATTGCATAAAAGGAATAATGGTGTACCTCTTACAAAGCCCGCGTTCGCTATCTATTTCCATTTACCGATGGAAGCGGCGGTAAAAAATAAATTCGCCCTCGCCGGAGCAGTGTCCTCCGGTGAGAGCGAAAACAGCAATCAAACCAGCGTTTTTATCAGACACTTTGCAGTATTGCAGGTCCGGGTTGTGCAACCGGAGCAAGCGCTTCCTTCTGATGGAGGCCGATGACACTGGCGATGCTCAACGTCGGCGTTATCTTAAAGGATGGCTCTTTTATTTCAAGGCTTTTTTTGGCAACCGGCACAAGCGGCGCCATTCCGATGGATGGGTCGGTAAATAAATCCGTAGCACCCCAGTCTTTTCCTTCTGCAATCGGCCTGATGGCAACTTCCCAGTTCATGTCAATGTCGTCGGGCCCATTGTCGTTGGAACCGATGCAGATGAGATAACCATAGCTGCCGGTAACAAAATGGTAGCCGTTCTGGCTGGCATCCAGCGAACCGCCTTTCCCGCCTTCATAAATGCCATTCTTTTCATCGTGTATGCTAACGCCGTCAAAGCCATGAAAGCCGTGAAATTCGTTACCAGGCTTGCTGCTGTACTTACTTGAGCAGTTTGCTGCGCGGCTCAGCATAGTGTTGAGCGTATTTTTCATTAACACCGGGTTAGCGTCGCCGGAGCTAAACATCGCTACTACGCGGGCAATGTCGGTGACGGCTGCTGAAAGCCCGCCTGCGCCGTCATGGTTTTCAGAGCTCCATGTGCCATACTGCGCGGCTACCAGGGGCATGTCGGGCGTACGTACGCTGGGTCCTACGGCAAATGCGTGTGCAAAGCCGGTAATTTTTTTCGGATCTTTCGGGTCTTCGTGCCATGCACGGCAGCGCATTTGGTAGTGCGCTTCCTGCGGATCCTGTACAGCACGCAGGCTGCGCGATTCGCGGATGCGGCTTATGCCGAGGGGCTTGAGCAGCGTTGGGGTGATGGCCGCTTCGAAGCTGGCCGCCTTGCGGATAGTAGCCACAACCTGGCTCAGCAGGAAATAGGCGGTGTTGTTATACTTGACGTTGTGAATATCGCCGGGTGTGTCGGGTATAATATGCCCGGCGGCGTCGGTTACCGATTCGAGGTTAAGCGACGCGACATAGGAAGCAATCTGCTTAGCATTGACCGGCAGATGGCTTAATCCGCCGAGCGCATTGGCTGTAGCCACGTCTTGCCAAATGCCACCACGGTCAATAGCGCTCGTACTTTCCAGCAGATGACGGATGGTAACGAGGCCAAACCTTGGATCCACAGGCGGTTTATTATTCGGTGTCTTAAGGTCCAGGATGGATTGAATAGGCGTATCGATAGTGTACTTC
>CAXSIE010000022.1:15009-22764 GCA_964237295.1 uncultured Flavihumibacter sp.
TTGTCGGCATCTCCTCCAGTATCTGGTACATGGCCAGCGCGGCGATCGTTTTGGAGACGCTGGCCTGCCGGAAGAGCGTGGTAGGCAGCGCGGCAGGATATCCCGGCTCGGCCCAGGTGTAGCCTTTGGTATAAACGAGCCGTGTGCCTTTAGTAATGGCAAGCGAGGCATGGCGGATGTTTTTCCCTTTAAGGTATTTCATCATCTGATCGTCTATTTCCTGCACCGTAGTGGGGCCTTTGGCTATGAACACCCTTTGGTCAACCTCTTCACGACTGCCGAATATGGCCGCAAAGCGGATATTAGCGCCGCTGCCTCCCACCGCAACGCAAAGAGGTGAAAGACCTTTTGCCGCATTCTGGTTGAAGGCATCCTGGTACTGCTGCGAAGTCATATTCGCTTGCGCTCCCCCGGAGCCGATAGAAGTATCTACGAAACATTGCAGCAACCGGCCATCGGGCAGCACAGAGACAAGAGCAAGCCGGCCCTCGGTGGCGGTTATGGCATTAAAGCGTTGCTGGGCAACAGTAAGGTTGTCGCCATCTCCGTCGCAGTTCCAGTTCACCCGCTCGGGATTGGGATACCAAACGGCGATATATCGTACATCATCCGGGGTACCATAGGCATCTACGGAGCGAAGGATGCCGCCGTTCTGCATCTGCTGTTCGTTGATCTGCTGGAATTCAAGGTGAGTAATCCCGAAGCGGGTAAGCGGTATAGGCGAAACCGCCTTAAAGCACACGGCAAACAGGGGATTGCCGGCAGATCCGGTTGCCGATACGAGGTATGGTCCCATACCCTGGGCGGCCATTTCATTAAACTTCGCCTGAAACTGCGCAGCGGTAAGGTGAAATTCCTGATGCGTGGCGATTACGGTTGGGCGCTTGATCATCACCGAAGCGTAGCGCGGGTCGGAAACGTCTCCATAAATAGAAAGGGAAAGCGTGCGGTAGCCCTGTGCCGCCGCCGCATTTAACTCCTGCTGGTGGTTTGCGCCTGTGCGGTCGTGCCAGGCGATGATTTGTAAACTCATGTTGTTTATTTTGGTAAAGTGTATTGAGTATATATGTTGGCTTTCCCGTGACAAAACAGGCCCATTGCCACCATCACTGTTGCTTTTCCCTTCGAAAGCGGCGGCAGGAGTATGTGTAGTGAATATACTGAATTAGTAACAAATCTGAAAGCATATGGCAACATATAATAACATAAGATTTCTCAAAGCTTCTTAAAGGGATGCCCCAGCCAAATAAGATTAAAAAATTAAAACTACTGTTATAAGTAAGTATAACATCCATACATTTTTAAGCAAGGTTTAATACCATGACCTTAATAAGTCTGCGGCTGCCGCTGGTTAATGATGCTATTTTGTTTATCATTTATTATTTATCTGAAATAATAATGAAGAATATTATAGTTTCCTGAATTTATTAACCTTCCATTACTTTTGCTCCGGCTTTACTGAGTTGGCTTAACAAAAACTTAGGTGCAAGTCGGCTCATAACATTCATTACGCCGGCAAGTCCCGGATAGATTTCCAGGTGGTCTTTTTGTAATCCTTTAATGGCAGCATCTATCAGTTTCTCCGGAGCCATCAGCATTTTATCATCAAACCCATCCACACTACCAAACTTATCAATCAAAGGCGTTTTGGCCGCGGGTGCAACCAATTCAAACACTTTGATATGGGTCTTCTTCAACTGTACCCGCAAGGATTTTGTGTAAGAGCGTAGCCCGGATTTGGTAGCGCCATAAATGGGTGACAGGGGAAAAGGAACCAAAGCAATACCCGATGTTACATTCAGAATAGCAGCGGATTTTTTTGTTTTAAGATGTGGCAGGAATTGTTGAACCATTCTGATTGGTCCCATTAAATTTATTTCTATTTCACGGGTTATATTCGTCAGGTCAATGGATGTATCGTGCAAGCTTATCTTACGCATTTCGCCTGCGTTATTGATCAGCATATTCAGTGCAGGAAACTGCTTGATTACATTTTCATAAAGCAGTTTTATTGCATTGGAGTCACTTACATCGCTTTGAAAGGTATGAAGCTCAGGCAAACGCATTTTTGTCTGGTCAAGTTTTGCCTGGTCTCTTCCGGTTATGATTACTGTATTGCCAAGGTCGATAAGGCGGGTGGCAAATTCCAAACCGAAGCCACTGGTTCCGCCGGTTATCAGTATTGTGTTGTCTCTAAGTTCCATCTTGTTTTATTTTTATTTTTAATGGTACAAAGATGGTACGGAAAAGCGGTTCTGTGTTTGCGAGCATCAATCCATTGTTTGCGAAATCCAAACCATTGAATTAAATTCTGAAAGATATAGGGGTATAAGAAGTTTGTTTTCTGAAAAAGTTGGAAAAATGAGCTACTTCTTCGAAACCCAGGCAATCAGAGATTTCAGAAATATTCCAGTCTGTTTGTTTTAAAAGAATTTTTGCTTCCTGTATCACCCTGCCGCTTATAATTTCAGTAGTGGTTTTACCGGTATTTTCTTTCAACACTTTATTCAGATGGTTTACATGAACGGCTAATCTGTTGGCGTAATCTTTAGCTGTTCGTAAACGAAGTTTTTGCCGTGGCGATTCAATAGGAAACTGACGTTCCAACAATTCAATAAACAAAGAAGCAACACGGGCGGACGCGTTGTGAGCAGGATGCAAAGCAGTAGCCGGTTGCAGCTTTTGCCCGTAATGAATAAGCTCCAAAACATAATTGCGTAACAGGTCGTATTTATAAGCATAATTGGATGATAACTCTTTATACATCTTCATGAAAATAGAATTCAGCTCCTCTAATTCTTCATCAGAAATTTGAAATACCGGGTAGCCGCCCGGCTTAAAAATAGGCAAATCATCTAACGCCACGCCGCTTTTATTTCTGATTAAAAATTCGTCTGTAAAAATGCAGAAGTAACCCGACTGGTTTTCATCTTGAGGTATATAATGATAAGGCACTTTTGGCGTTGCAAACAGGAGTGTATTGTTCTCTATTTCCATAACTTTATCCGCATACTCCAACTTGTACCTGCCGGTTATCAAACTGATTTTATAGTAAGCTCTCCTGCTATAAGGCATCACAGGTTTTACCTTAAGCTGCGCAATTAAATCTTCATACCTGAATATATTAAAATGCCCGATCTCCTTACTTATTTCTTCTGGAAAATAGGTGGATATTTCTTTATAAAATGCTTCAACCGATATTGCTTTCATAAACCTGACAGTTTGTAAAATTCAAATGTACTGAAGGTGAAAATAAAACAATAAAATGAAAGCTTTTTCAAAGTATAGGACTTTCAAGATTTATTCAAAACCATTTATAGCTATAGCCGGACGAGTGAAACTGACCAAAATTGTACACTCAACTGTTCATTTTCGAACAATTCTCCATTCGGATTTTATCTAAAGCCCTTATCAGCAGAGCATTCCCGCGTTGGCACATCCATTGAGACTATTTTGCCCGAAGGATAATTGTGCCTTTAAGTGAAGGAGCGATTAGCCATGTTAAACGACTATCAAACATCAACGGATCATTAAGTCATAAATCAACTTTAATGTTTAAAAATTATTTCAAAACTGCGTGGCGGAATCTTATTAAAAGCAAAGGCTACAGCGCTATCAATATTGGTGGACTTGCCGTTGGTATGGCTGTAGCCATGCTAATTGGTTTATGGGTATATGATGAATTGAATTTTGATAAATACCACATCAATTACGACCGCATAGCACAGGTAATGCAACGGGCAACATTTAACGGTAAGCTTGATGCGCAAACAGCTAATCCTGCATTGATGGGTCCGGCTATCAGGGCAAAATATGGCAGCGATTTTAAATATGTGTTGCAGGCATCATGGGACGGCGGGCACCTGGTTTCTTACAATAATAAGCTGTTTAATAACATTAGTATCTATATGGAGCCGGAAGCACCTGATATGCTTTCGCTGCACATGATAAAAGGCACAAGGCAGGCATTGAATGACCCTTATTGTATTATACTTTCTGTTTCAACTGCAAAAGCGATTTTTGGTGATGCTGATCCAATGGGCAATATGTTGAAGTACGACAGAAACTATATTGTAAAAGTTACCGGTGTGTATGAAGACTTTCCAGACAATACAACCTTTCACAAGATAAAAATGATGATGCCCTGGCAACTTTGGTTGATTCAAAACCCATGGGTAAAACAAATGAAAGAACCCTGGGGCAGCAATTTTTCTCAAACATTTGTACAAATAGCTGATAATGCGGATATGCAAAAAGTATCACTCAAAATAAAAAGCATAAAACTGGAAAATGTAAGTGCAGGTGAAAAGAGATATAAGTGGGAAGTGTTCCTTCAACCCATGAGCAAATGGCATTTATACAATGATTTCAAAGATGGTGTAAATATAGGCGGCAACATAAAATATGTTTGGCTGTTTGGCATCACCGGCGCTTTTGTTTTAATACTTGCCTGCATCAACTTCATGAACCTCAGTACGGCAAGAAGTGAAAAAAGAGCCAGAGAAGTTGGTATTCGCAAAGCCATAGGCTCTGTGCGGTTGCAAATAGCAAAACAGTTTTTTACAGAGTCTTATATGGTAGTGGTTGCATCGTTTGTTTTATCGCTGATATTACTTACGCTGTTGTTGCCGTTGTTTAATAATATTGCAGGTAAAGAGATTGTAATTCCATGGGGCAATCCTGGTTTTTGGTTATTGAATGTATCTTTCATTATTATAACAGGTTTGCTTGCCGGCAGCTACCCCGCCTTATATCTTTCTTCATTCAATCCGCTCAAAGTTTTAAAAGGCACATTCAAAGCAGGCAAAAGCGCTGCCATACCAAGAAAGGTTTTGGTAGTGCTGCAGTTTACAGTATCTGTGATGCTGATTATCGGTACCATCATCGTGTACCTGCAGATTCAATATGCTAAAGACAGACCTATTGGTTATTCAAATAAGGGGCTTATAAATTTTGGATTTGAAAATGAAACACGACAACATTTTGAAGCCATAAGAAACGATTTAAAGAACGCCGGCGCTATTGAAGAAATAACAGCATCCAACAGCACGATGACCGGGGTATGGAATACCAACGGTGGTTTTGATTGGGAAGGCAAAGACCCGAATCTCGCTGTTGACTTTCCTAATAACGGTGTTACCTACGATTTTGGAAAAACCGTTCAATGGAACATAAAAGAAGGGCGTGATTTTTCAAGAAAGTATGCAACAGATTCGGCTGCCTTCGTCATCAATGAATCAGCCGCAAAGTTTCTTGGTTTTAAAGACCCTATTGGTAAAATATTAAGATGGAATGATAAGCCTTTTACCGTTATTGCTGTTGTGAAAGACATCATGCAGGAATCGCCTTTTTATCCTGTAAGACCAACATTATATCATATTGACAGTTATGATAACCTGTTTAATGTCATCGCAAGATTGAACCCGAAGAAAGATGCATCTTCTTCCCTAAAAATTATTGAAAGGGAAGTAAAAAGATATACACCTGACGTGGCTTTCGATTGCCAGTTTGTTGATGAAAGTTTTGGAGACAAGTTTAATGCTGAGCAACGCATTGGCAAGCTGGCTTCATACTTTGCTATACTCGCCATTTTTATTTCCTGTCTCGGATTATTTGGTATGGCAAGTTTTGTTGCAGAACAAAGAACCAAAGAGATTGGCGTTCGTAAAGTGCTTGGCGCCAGCGTTGTCAGCCTCTGGCATTTACTGTCAAAAGAGTTTATAGTGCTGGTGATTTTGTCTTGTGCGATAGCAGCGCCTGTAGCTTATTTTTATCTCGATAGCTGGCTCAGCAATTACGATTACCGGATTAGTATAAGCTGGACGGTTTTTGTATTTGCATCAATAGTAGCATTGCTTATAACACTTGTAACAGTGAGCTTCCAGGCAATTAAAGCAGCGATATCAAACCCGGTGAAAAGTTTGAGAACGGAATGATGAATTGGCGTACGTAAAGTATCCTCAGCTAACAGAAAAACCTCAATCTTAAAATGTTTTGACCATATATATTTCGGTGGGAACAGTAAAATGAATTAAATTCATGCTTTAACAGGATATCAAATTTTCCTGTGTTGAAAAAAGTAGTTTAAAAACCACTAGAACTAATACTTATGACGATCAGGAAACTTACCTCGTTCCTTCTGGTTATGCTATCAGTTT
Organism: uncultured Flavihumibacter sp.; assembly: GCA_964237295.1. Taxonomy (GTDB): domain Bacteria; phylum Bacteroidota; class Bacteroidia; order Chitinophagales; family Chitinophagaceae; genus JADCRZ01. The sequence continues at coordinate 21,168 of CAXSIE010000022.1, forward strand.
CTCTCACCATTTATGCTCAGGATAATACAGCATCGGTAAAAGGTGTAGTGATAGACGATAAGGGAAATCCACTTGCGGGAGTGAGTGTGCGGGCCGTTAACACTTCCACTAATTCAGGTTCCGGTGCACAAACCGATTCTTTGGGAGCTTTCAGTTTTCGACGGCTGCCGGCAGGGCCTTACAGTTTTACATTCAGTATAATTGGACAACAAGCTCAGAACATGGGTGGTTACTCGCTTAAGGCTAATGAAACCACTACAGTAAATGTAACCATGAGTGATTCATTTCAATCCTTGGATCAGATTACTGTTGTTGGATATGGTAGCCAGCGAAAACGCGATCTTACCACAGCAGTGGTGGGTATCAAAGCGAAGGATATGGAAAATCAACCTATTAATAATGTAGCGGAGGCCATGGTTGGCAAAATGACAGGTGTGCAGGTTGTGCAGGGCACTGGTCAGCCGGGAACGCCTTTATCCGTAAAGGTTAGAGGTGTTGGAACCATTACAGCAGGCACGGAGCCGCTGTATGTGATAGATAATCTTCCTGCTTCCGGGAACAATCTCAATACGCTGAATACATACGATATCGAATCGATAGAAGTATTGAAAGACGCATCGTCATCAGCGATTTATGGATCCAGGGGGTCGAATGGTGTGGTGCTGATAACCACCAAGCAAGGTAAAAAAGGGAACCCCGTTGTAGCTGTGAATTCAATGGTTGGCTTGCAAAGTGTCGCTCATAAAATCGATATGCTCGATGCTTATGGTTATGCATCACTCGTGCAGGATGCAAGAAACAATGCTTACTCCGATCAAATGGTGTCGAATAACCTGAGACGGCAGGCGCAGGGATTAGCCCCGATCAGTTTTACCCTTAATGATAACAATGCCACAAGGCTTCTCAATACGGCAAATAATACGAACACGATCATTCCGGTTGAAGTACAGCCTTATTTAAGCGGAACACCGGGATTGGTAAATACGGACTGGCAGAACGAGATTTTTAGGAAAGCATTGATCCAGGACCATTCGGTATCTGTTTCCGGTGGAAATGAAAATTTGCGTTACTATACCTCTTTGGAATATCTGAACCAGGATGGAATCATCATCAACAGCAATTTTCAACGTTATGGTGCGCGCGTTAATCTGGATGGTAACAGGGGCATTTTTAAATTCGGTTTAAATTTCAATCCTTCGGTCATCACAGAAAAAAGAGTGAACAGCGATGGTACTTATGCCAGCCCGGATGGTGGTGGTGTGGTGTCATCTGCTTTACACAACTCTCCTATATGGCCTGTTTATAATCCCGATGGCTCTTATAATTTTGCCGAAAATGCCTGGAATGGCGATGCGAAAACAACATTGCCCAATGGCACAGTGGTGAGTGGAAACAACGTAACCCAGGCCTGGAACCCGGTGGCGCTGGCCAGGATGCAAAAATTTAATGTAAACTCCTCGAGAATGCTGGGAAATATTTTCGCGGAAGCCGCATTTACAAAAGACCTTAAATACCGGGTCACATTCGGATATGATATGTTTAACTATCGCACCGATAAGTTCAGGCCATCTAACATTCCATTGGCGAATACCGCAGG
>CAXSIE010000022.1:22774-23017 GCA_964237295.1 uncultured Flavihumibacter sp.
TCATCAGAAACAGGAACTTCTCTAAACTGGCTGGTTGAACAAACCCTGAGCTATAACAAAAAAATTAATGAACACAGTTTCTCATTGCTGGGTGGCTGGTCACTGCAAAAAGATGATGCAAAAAGCAACTACGCCTTTGCTTCATCAGGGTTTATCAGCAACCAGATCCCGACGCTGAATGCGGGAATAGTTACGGCAGGTAATTCCCTGCAAAGCCAATGGACTTTAGCATCGGGTATCGCC
>CAXSIE010000023.1:0-7956 GCA_964237295.1 uncultured Flavihumibacter sp.
GTCCTGACCGTGGAGTTTCATGAGTTCAGGCTTATAATCAAACAGCTCCAGTTGCGATGGAGCGCCGGCCATATGCAGGTAGATAACGCTTTTAGCTTTGCCGGGAAACATGGGTAATTTAGGAGCCAGCGGATTAGCCGGATCAAAAACAACGCTGTTGGCGTCGGTGGCGGTGCTTCTTCCACATGATTGTAACAGGGAACCGAGAGCCAGTGCACCAAAGCCCAGGGCGCTTTCTTTTAAGAAATGCCTTCGCGTAAAATGGCCGAGCGTCCTGTTATTGGCCTCGTTCAGCAGCCGCTGGTTATGTTGTTCCTTTTGCGTCATAGTGCTTTTTTTTTGAACAATGATTTAGCTAATTTGATGATGGATTGCGATTTAGTTAAAATCATAGTCTGTAATCAAATCAGTTAAATCATAGTCAATTCTTCGTTATCACTTCATCCAGATTCAATATTGCATTTGCTACAATTACCAAAGCAGCGGTTTCCGCATTGTTATGCTGACCAGGCTGGCCGTTGATTTCACAGGTTTTATCCGGGTCGCTTCGAAGTGTTTCATATGCTTTTGCATACAAACGCTTCAACGCCATTAAACGCTCTGCTGTGATGGGTTTTAACAGCGCTAACCTGTATCCTTCGCTTATCACTTTCATTACATCATTTTTATCCGGACAACTTTCCTGCATCTTCCAGGCAAAATGACGGCTTGCTTCCAGGTATACGGAATCGTTTAGAGTAGTCAATGCCTGCAAGGGCGTATTGGTCCGGATCCTCCTTACCGAACAAACCTCTCTCGAAATGCCGTCAAAGCTTATCATGGAAGGATAAGGCGCTGTTCTTTTCCAGAATGTATAAACAGCCCTGCGGTACTGGTCCTCTTTATCGCTTTTAACCCAGGAACGTCCGTTATAAGGCGACAACCAGATGCCCTGTGGTTGCCAGGGCATTACCGGTGCGCCGTACATCTTATCGCTCAGCAATCCTGCGATGGCCAGGGCCTGGTCGCGCAACTGTTCTGCCGAAAGGCGTACCCGGGCACCCCTGGCATACAATTTATTATAAGGATCTTTTTCCAAAAGCGCTTTACTTACTTTGGAATCCTGCCTGTATGTGGCAGATAGTACCATTTCTTTTAGTAACTTCTTGGTGCTCCAGTGAAAATCGTTCATTAGCTGGTAAGAAAGATGGTCAAGCAGTTCGGGATGCGTAGGCGCAGCACCCTGAGTGCCCATGTCTTCAAGCGTTTCTACGATACCGTTGCCAAAGAGTTGTTCCCACATCCTGTTTACCATGGTTCTGGCTGTAAGCGGATTTTGTTTGCTGGTTAACCACATTGCCATACCCAGGCGATTACGTGGTGCGTTGGATGGAAACGGGTTCAACGAATGCGGAACGTCTGCATTTACCTGTTCGCCTTTCACCAGCCAGTTTCCTCTTTCAAAAACATTGGTAATGCGAAACATACTGGCCGGGTTATCCATCATTACCGGTGTAGCGGGCATGCTTTTCGTTAACAGGCTCCAGAACCCCTTATAAATTTGTTGGTAGCCGGCCTTATCTTTCCCCGGCAACTCTTCTGTAAAGTAAAACCAGTCGAACTGCAAACCATTGTCAGTCGGCTTTTGGAGGTTAGGATTAGTATAAGTAAGGTAGAGGTCATGAACACCTGAAGCAGTTGGAAAGTCAGCGCTTGAGATGGTCCAGCCCTGTGTTTGTGCTACCTGGATGGTTTGTAAAACCGGGCCATCGATGTTATCGAGATGAATGGTAAGCACGCCACCCGGCAGGTAGGCATTGTGTTTAAAAATGAGCTGGTTAGTGCCGTTTACATCTACTTTTTTAAAACGGGCTTCGCCATTGTTTCTAAAGGTCAGCCACTTGGTATCCGCCAGCTCTCCATTTACGAATTTGTCACCTATTAAAGAATTGATCGCCGGCTGACCGGTTTTAAGAAATGTGTACACCTGTTGCGATTTCTTTTCAAAGCCATTATTTTTCAGCCAGGATGTGATACTATCCAGAGAAAGTTTATCCTCCGGTGAAAAATGCCGGAGTAATGGGTAATCGGCATAGGTATCTTCATCCCTGGTATTGTTAAAGAATGCACTGAACTTATAATATTCATTGTGAGAGAACGGATCGTAGGGATGGCTGTGGCATTGAACGCAGGCAAAGGTGGTTCCCAGTATTCCTTGCCAGGTGGTGTTTACCCTGTCGAGCACCGCAGCCGTTCTGAATTCCTCATTATCCGTTCCCCCTTCATCGTTGGTCATTGTGTTGCGCTGAAATGCCGTTGCAAGGTATTGATCATCTGTCGGACGGGGCAATAGATCACCTGCCAGTTGTTCGGTAAGAAACTGGTCGTAAGGTTTATCTTCGTTAAAAGCCCGGATCAGCCAGTCGCGGTAACGCCAGATTACCCTGTTATCATCTCTTTCATATCCCTTGGTATCTGCATAGCGTGCTATATCCAGCCACATAGAGGTAAATCGTTCACCATATTTCGGTGATGCAAGCAGGGAGTCAACCAGGTCTTCGTAAGCCTTGCCATCGTTGCTTTCGAGAAATTTTTTTGCAATAGTTGGGGAGGGCGGCAAACCGGTCAGATCCATGCTGACCCGTCTAAGTAAGGTTGCTTTATCTGCCTCGGGGGAAGGCTTTAAATTTTCCTGGTTTAATTTTTCACGGATGAAATAATCAATATCATTTTTTTCCCAGGATGAAGAGCCGGACATTAATCCGGTTAAAAAACCTTTTGATTCGGGTAACGGGGTTTCTTTAACAGGAATGTATGCCCAATGATCTCCCCATACAGCACCTTCTATTATCCAATTGAACAAGATTGATTTTTCTTCTTCATTTAACGGCTCATGTTTGTAAGGCATCCTTTCTTCCGGATCTTTCAGGTTTATTCTTCTTATCATTTCACTGTGATCGGGATCACCGGGAATGATGGCAAATTTGCCTGATTCTGATTTTGCCAGTGCTTCCGGGCGGAACAACAAACTAAAACCCGCTTTTCTTTTAACACCCCCATGGCAGGTGATGCATTTTTTATTGAGGATAGGCTTTACCTGTGTATTGTAATCAATGGCTTTACGGGATGTGCTGAAGATGAATACTGATGCTGCCAGAAGCAGGCAGCATGAAACTAATAATATTTTTTTTGTTTTTCCCATTGTTATGAATGCAACTGGTTTTCCGGATGGATAAAATTACGGCTATTTTGGTAATTAGAATGCAATGCTTCTTTCTCTTTTTTAACCACAGAGGAGAAACCGGAGGTTAAGAAGAGGTTACACAGAGAACTCCTCTGTGTAACCTCTTCTTAACCTCCGGTTTCTCCTCTGTGGTTACAGGAATGCTGTCTTACAGCGTTTACCTGTTTTAGTTATAATCTTCTAAAAGAATTTAATGTTAAAACTCTCAAACAGCAAATTATATTTATATATTAGTATAACGATTCGCTTAGCCGTATGTCGCGGAAAAAATGCGATTCGTCGCAACATATTCTTAAACATCTTTTTTCGGGCATTATGTTGTTAATTTTGGTTGTATGAAAACAGCGTGGTATTCAAAAAAGTGGGTGGTAGTTTTTTTACATGCTGCAGCTTGGGTGTTATTATTTTCATTGCCGGCATTATTAAGGCCTGCTTATAACCATGAAGAGCCCGCCCGTCCTGACGCGGTTTCTCCATCCCTGATCTTCCTGATTTCATGTATAATGGATGCAACCTGGATGGCATTCTTCTACCTGAATGCGTTATTACTGATGCCGAAGCTTACATACAAAAGGAAGTACTGGCAATACGCAGGCATTCAGCTTGTGATAGTGGCATGGATCTTAACACAAAGCGTATTTTTCTTTAAATTTCAAATACGCCCGGGAGAGCATTTCGATATTCGAAGACCTGGTCTATTTAATTTTTTTATTTATCTTTTCATGCTTACGTCCAGCACTGCTTACACGTTGATACGCGATAAAATCAAAGCCGATAACCTGGCCCAGGAAAAAGAAAATGAAAATTTAAAGACGGAGTTATCATTACTTCGTTCCCAGGTTAGTCCTCATTTTATGTTCAATGTACTGAATAATATGGTGTCGCTGGCACGAAAGCAATCCGACCAGCTGGAGCCTTCGCTGATTAAATTATCATCCCTGATGCGTTATATGCTTTATGAAACGGATGAAGAAAAAGTTTCGCTGGAAAAAGAAATTGATTACTTGCAAAGTTATATTGACCTTCAGCAGCAACGTTTTGGTAAGAAAGTTAAAGTTTGTGTTGACATGCAATCTATGGATGATCAATATCAGATAGAACCCATGTTATTAATACCCTTTGTTGAAAATGCTTTTAAACATGGCACCGGCATCATTGATGATGCTCAAATAAACATCAGACTAAGGGCAGAAAAACACCAACTGCAATTTACGGTGAGTAATAAATTCAACGCCTTTTCAAATGAAGTGAAAGACAAAACCTCCGGGATCGGACTCACTAATGTAACCAGGCGGTTGAATTTATTGTACGGTAAACGCCATGTTCTCACCATTACAAAGGACAATAATTTTTTTAATGTTTTACTTCAGTTAAATCTTTCCGAATGATACGTTGTATTGCCATTGATGATGAGCCCTTAGCATTGGAACTGCTTGAAGATAACATCAGTAAAGTGCCTTATCTGCAATTAGTAGCAACATGCGACAATGCGCTGGAAGCCATAAAAGTGCTGCAGGAACATACAGTGGACCTTATTTTTCTTGATATACCAATGCCCGGAATAACCGGCCTGCAGTTTATTAAAACCATTACGCAAAGGCCTATGTTTATACTGATCACCGCTTATGAAAAATATGCTTTGGAAGGGTTTAACCTGGATGTACTTGATTATCTTGTAAAGCCTGTTTCGCTCGATCGTTTTATAAAAGCATGCAACAAGGCACAGGAACAATACCAGCTTAAAATGAACACCAAAGAAATAGGTAATACAATCACTTCCCCCGATTACATTTTTGTAAATGTTGACTATAGTCTTTTAAAAGTGGTTTTCGCAGATATTATGTTTATTGAAGGGTTGAAAGACTATATCAAAATTCAGTTAAAAAGCACCTCCAAGCCTGTAATAACAAGGATAAGCATGAAATCTATTGAAGAATCTTTACCGGCTTCACAATTTATCCGCGTTCATAAATCTTATATCGTATCACTGGTATCAATAACCGCAGTAAGAAAGAACAGTGTTTTTATCGGTACTATAGAAATACCGGTTAGTGATAGTTATCCCGATGCACTTACTATCATTACCGGAAAGAATACCTGATTATCAACTTATTTCTCCTTCGTCGCAACATCTTCTACTTTCATCTCATTTGTCAAAATCAGCCCGGATCTTTTGCTAGCTTTGTTTTGCAATTGACATCAAACCAGACAATTGTTAACTTCTAAAAAACAAAAGAAATGAAAACAAAAATTTTATCCCTGTTAATTACAGCAATGATCATATTTAATGTGAGCTTCGCAAATGACACAGACGACAAGGTGAACAAAACAATATTAAGTTCTTTCTCCAATCAGTTTGAGAAAGCAGCGGATGTGCAATGGACAAAAGCGGCAGGATATTATAAAGCCACTTTCAACTGGAACGGGCAATACCTGACTGCATTTTATGATGATAATGGTGAGTCCATTGCCGTATCGCGTAATGTTTTACCGAAGGAATTACCACTCATTCTTCAAACTAACCTGGCTGATGACTATAACTCTTTCTGGATAACAGAACTGTTTGAATATTCAACAAAAGACAATAATAAGTATTATATAACGATTGAAAATGCCGATAAAAAAATCATTCTGGAAAGCGTAAATAATAGTTACTGGGAAGTGTTTAAAAAGAGTAGTAAGGAATAAAGATCGAAGATTCAAAAGATTCAGGCAAAGAGCCGTTTGGAATTATGTTCCGGATGGCTCTTTTTTATTTTTTATTAAAATTTGTAATAAGGATATTATTAACCAAGGTGCGAAAGTTTAATCTGTATCATGTGTTATTCTCAGGAAAATTGTCTCGTTATTTTTTAATAAATTAAGCGGAATACCCTTATTCCCATCGAAATCTACTAAGGTTACATCATGGGTGTCATAACCAAGGTCAACAAATATCCGGTCACCAATTATCCAGCCTCTTCCTTTTAGCGATATCCCCTTTCTGTTGAAGTTTCCCTTCAATTCAAAATTTTCAAGTAATTGTATTTCGATGAGGTTTCCATCAACAAAACCATTATATTTTCCTTTGATATTCGCGGCAATATTTTTGGATATGTTGTTGGGTTTATCCGATAAAATTAAGCCCGGTTGATCAATGGGCTTTAATGTTTCTTTTACGATAACACTATCTGGATGTTTGCCATCCTTCTGGTTCACATTTACTACCATCGAATCAAAAGTTTTAGAATTTTCCTGGCTTATATCAGGAGCAGTAATTATTTTGTTAAAGACATTATATCCAAAGTCTTTCATGTATAATTCGGGATACTCAAAAAGCTCTTTAATTGCAATGATTTTGTAGACATACAACGCCGTTTCCTCGTTGAGTTTCATAGAAAAATAATCTTTACCCTGGCGGTTAATAGCGTTTGACATATTGCCAATACCATGGTTATAAGCAGCAGCAGTCAGCACCCAGGAAGAGATCCCGTATTTCTTTTTGATTTGAAGATAGTTTGCCGCAATTTGCTTGCAAGCTGCATAAGTAGATTTATAAATATTGTCTCGTTCATCCAGGTGCTCTGTCATGATTAGTCCATGTTCTGCGGCAGTCAACGGCATTATTTGCCAGAAGCCCCTTGCGCCTGCTTTGGAAGTAAGATTTTGAAATCCGCTTTCAACTATAGCAAGATATTTAAAATCCTGTGGCAGTCCCGTTTCGCGAAGATATCTTTCAACAACAGGAAAATTGGCTTCCACACGTTTACGCAGTTGTGGAAGGTTGACATTTGGGATTTGCGAACGAATAACGTTCATCAACTTTTCAGCAACAAAATTTGAGCTAACCGGAATCCGCTCTCCACAGAAAATGATATCATGCTCACTGTAAGCTTTATAACTGAAAATCAGAAAAAGAAAAAATGATGATATTTTGCAGATAGCTGATTTCATTTCAATGTGAAGCTTCCAAATTAATAAAAATACTCTTCAAGTGGAAAAATGAATTGTTATTAGTTTTAGATTAATTTTAATGTGACGCACGGTCTTTCTGCGGTTCAAACATTTTTTTTAACGCAGAGAACAGCCGGAGAAGGAAACACAGAGGTCACTGAGAAATGTCTCTGTGACCTCTGTGTTTCCTTCTCCGGCTGTTCTCTGCGTTAAAAAAACACTTAAACCCGAAATGTAATTCTTATTTAACATAACAGCAGCAAGTGTTCTAACGTTTTAAAAATCAAAGATTAGAATGTTATTGTTTTTAAATGGTATGGCAATGAGTTAGGCCTTTTTCTTTCTTCCTCTTATAGATTTACTATTCTTTATACTATCCTGAATATGGGCAGCTCTTAAACTTTCTTCCACCGGATCTGGTTTGAATTGGTCAAGCCTGCCCAGCATATCACGAGATTGTTTGATAACATATTGTTGCGCGGAGGTATATTTATCGAAACTGGATACATCAATTTTTGCCAGGAAAGCTGCATAACCTTTATAAGCATCTTCATTCTTTCTTTGATACCTTGCTGTCTCGGCCATTTTGTAACTATCTATTCCCTCGTTATATCTTATTGTAAGGTCTTTCTTTTTCTCATTATCCATGATCAGTGAATCTCTTATATAAATCTTTTGTGTAACAGCTAAAATTTGTTTCCGGGCGAATGTTTCCTTGGGTTTTAATATCCGGGCTGAATCATACCATTTTAAAGATTTAGTCAAATCATTGGCTTTAAATGCAAGACTGTCGCCAAGAT
>CAXSIE010000023.1:7966-22903 GCA_964237295.1 uncultured Flavihumibacter sp.
CAGATCAATGGAATGGGATGATCCAGCTCTCTTCTTAGGACTTGGAACCTCAAGATCTCTAGACCCTCTAGGATTTTCTGGATTCTCACCATTTCCAGCTTCTTCATCTCTGATTTCCTGTAGCTTTTTACTAATAATTAGCAATTGATCAATGGGCGCTTTTTCCTCTGGCTTTAATTCATGCGCTTTCATGTATAAAATATTAGCAGCATTGAAATTGTCTTTACCTAATACAACTGCCCCTTGTTTCATTGAGAAGTCATATTGTCTGTTAATACTGTCCTTTCTCCTTTTGTCGAATGCATCTTTTTTCTTGTCTTCATCTGATTGTACCAGTAATAGATCAATTTCAGAAATTTTAAGGGTCGGGAAGGTTTGGTCGGGTTTTAATTTCAGGGCCAATTGAAAAAACTCTTTTGCTTTTTTCAGATCTTTACTTTCGAGCGCTTTTTTCCCTTTTTCTAATTGAACGTTATAATTTACGGTATTTAACGAGTCTTTTTTTAACCTGCTGACATCTGTTTTTTGTTTTAAAAGGATGCTGTCTATCGTTGCAATTCGATTTTTATGATAAGCGATGCCAGGCTTCATTACATCGGCTTTTTTATATTTCTTTATTGCTTCTTCGTAAAGTCCTGCATCGTACATTTTGTCAGCCAGAGAAAGCGTGTCATCATATTTGTTTTGTATCTCAACTTTTGATTTGTCAGTCGCCTGCGTCTTCTGAGCTTGTTCTTTCAAAGCTTTTATTTTTGCCAGCGCTTTGATGGCTTCGGGATCCTTAGGTTTAAGCTTTAGGGCTTCATTAAAATCCAAAATCGCATCGTCGAAAAAACCATTAGTAAGGGCATCCTTACCCAGGTTCATATAACTCAGATAGGAATCATTTTTAATCGCTTGCTCAATTAGTTTTAATTGGGCTAAAACATAAGGATCCTTTTCTTTTTCATGCAAGGCCTGATTGTAAGCTGCAATGGCGGCCTGGTATGATTTCTTCTTTAAAGAGCTGTCACCAGTATTTCTAAAATTTTTATACGCCGATTCTCTTGCTTTATTCTCGTCTTCTTTTATATTACCAATAAGTCTGTTTTCAATAATAGCTATTTGCTTCACGCTGAAATCATCATCCGGTTTCAATTTTATAGCTTCCCTATATAATTCTTTGGCGTCATTTAGTCTTTTTTCCAGTTGCGCATTGATTGCTTTGGTAACGATTTCACTATGTTTCAGCATCAACTCCTGTTCGGAAATTTTTGGACTTTCCACAGGTTTTACTTTCGGAGGGGGTGTAGCGTCTTTAATTACAACTATAGAATCAGCTTCTTTTTTTGCGATCTTATCGAGATCTTCGGCTGCTTCCTTTAATTTCTTCCTGCTGGAATAATCATATACTATTTCGTTTTTTGGATCCAGTGCTTCTTTGTATTTAAGAACAAACAAATGTGTATTATCACCTTCAAGTACTATCAGATTGGTTGTTTGAAAATTGGGAAGTGTACTTTTGATTGAATAGTTTTTATTGTTAATGACAGTGGTTTGAAATGAAGGATATGCTTTAGGATCTGCGAGCGTTGCATTTACTATAACAGAGCGGAATTGAAGCATGACAACCTGGGATGGACTTATGTATATAACTTTTCCATTTAAACTCTGGGCATTAGTTATTTGCAGAAGTGAAATGTAAAGGATAAAGCCTACAACACACAAGCTTTTCAAAAAATGCATACTACTAAGGTTTTGTATTCTATCTTTTTAAAGAAGTACTTTTAAATTTCTTATTGTTTTATTAATACAGGAGGAGCGTAATCATACGATTAATTGGATGAATAATCTGTTCATTGGAAAGTTTAATATGGATCCTGAGGCATCATTTACATGGACCTTTGCCAAACAGAGACCCTATAAAGCCCTTTTTATCATAACTAACTTTAATAACCTTAATACAGTTGTTCTCAGGGTTACCGCCTGTGGCGGATTCTATTTTTATTTTCTTACCCTGTATATCATTGCATAGCTGAGCAAAAGTTATCCGGTCCTTATTATTTACGATTACAGTAGTATTTATGCCATCACACAGGAAATCATCAAATTGATCGGCTTTCATCCCTTTGCATACTACAGATTGTAAGTATTCTTTGAGGATTACATCATTCAAAGCAGTAAACTTCTTTTTTACAGGTTCGATGTGAACTTTCGGGGAATCAGGCTTTAGATTTACAGCGCTATCGCGGACTTGTGGAAGATCAGGAAACACCAGCTTCTTGATAGGGCCGTCAGTACTCGTTTGCCGATTAAATGGATCCGTGACATTTATGGTTTTTGTGAACCTTTTTTTATTGTCATGATCCAGCCTGAGAACCAATGTATAACTCTGCTGCTTGGTAAATTGAAAAGAAGCTTCTTGTCCGGTTTTAGGAGCAGCATTAATATTTTGCAGAAACCATTCGTAGCTTGAAGCAGGAAGCGTGGTAGTATACTTAATCTTTTCACCAACAAGTGGTCGGTCATTTCCCACGATATTTTCAACAATTTTACCTCCTGAATCTACGATTTCAACTTCTTTATTTTTGATGTTTATTCTTTTTGTAAAATCGCATTTGTTGTTTACTGTGGCTGTAACGGTAAACATTCCTTCGCGGTCAAAATGATGTATCACGGCGTTCCCTTCTTCTTTATCCGAATTATCGCCAAAATTCCAGACGATATCTTCGGCAGTAGAAGGACTGACCTTGAAAGGGATTAAACGGCCTGCTTCGAAGAAAATCTTCTCCGTCTCTAACCTGCCGTCTGCATATATATTAATTGATACAGCGCATGGATCTACCCGGTCTTTTTTAATAAGCCTGTATCCAAGCAAGCCAAAAGATAATATAACGCAGGATAGCAAAGAAATCCATATGTTATTATCGAGGCCCATATTTTTGCGGGTAAAAATGCTGTTGGATTGCATTTGAAATTTATTTGTAAGTATTAGAAAAGGTGAAGATTATTTTGCACCTAATCGTAAGTAAAGTTCATTTATGCGATCAGCATACGCTTTAGCTTCACTTTCCAATTGCTGTATTCTTTTGTCTTTCTTTTCCAGGTCATCATTGCTATTGCTCGAGGACCTTAGTTGTTCGTTTGCCGCGCGCAAGGTTGCAAGATTAGATATAATCTTGGTACATATGCCCTTTACCGAAGTTGAATCACTAATCATATTGGTCATCGTCTTAATATTATTGTCAATATCTTTCTGTACTATAAAAACATTTTGCGCTCTTATTATCGAATCGACCAAATTTGTTGTCTCCTGCATTTTCACTTCAAATGACTGCAGAAAAGCTCTTTCATTATCAGCAATATCCATTTCCTTTCTTAACTTATTATTTTCTTTGAATGGCACCTGGATACTAAAAAAAACTGTAATCAGGATAACGCTAAGGGTTATGGCAAAGAATAAAAGAAAGTTTATAAAAGCTTTTCTTCGTTCGGGGGCATTAAGAGGGTTCATAAAAATATTTTAAGAATATAGAACTATCTACTATCGAAATAATAACTAACCCGGGCTTATCCAAGAAAGCGGCGCTTGGCTGGAGCTTTTTCCGCTTCCTCCTTTATAAACATTCCGGAATCTTTACGTTTACCTATAAATTCAAGCTTGCTTAATGTTTCAAAAAGCCGGGCCGTTACTTTTACAAATGAAATTATCTGGCTGATATTCTTATTAATATCGTTATTATCAAATCTCATGTTAGCAAGGCTGGTAAGCATGGTTTCCATTTCGCCCTGCTTCAGCTCACTCCATTCGCTCAGATAGTTTAACATTTCTTCTTTACCTGATCCAATCCTGAGGTCAATACTGTTTTTCATCACGCGCGCCAAACTGGCCACGCAAGCAAAAAGCGCTGCCGGAGATTCATGCATGATCGTCCAGCGCATGTTCGTAATCGCCTGACCAAGGAATAGCATTACCCTGTCGCAAAGGAACATTACCAATTCGGATATTTCATTTTGCTGGTTCTTCTTAAAAATTTTTTGAACGATCAGCGAGCAAAGCGTCTCAAGTCTGGCCATGAATTGATCGAGTTCAGCATGAAGCGTCACCAGGTCGGAAGATGCGCTGATAGCATAACATGGCGGAATGTAATCATTATCTACACTTATGTTGTTGGTACCTGCGTTTATTTTTCCAATTGTAATCGAATAAGGGTGGTACAAAAACTGGCTGTACTCATCTTCACTAACAACCTGCACCGTGTATGATGGAAGCACATAGGGATACCTGGGGGGATCTTCAGCAAGGTCCGGACTACCAGCCGGGCGCTTTAAATAAGGATGTATGGTTAAAATAACCCACCAGTCGCTCTCGGTTTTACTGGCTGAAAACGGAAAAGACAAACCCGGCACGCCATCAGATTCAGTATCAGCAAACGTAGCCGTTGTAGGGATATTGATCCTTATACCACCGGGTGTAACAGCCTGGCATGCGAGGACGGCAACCCTTAATGTATTTTGATTGTCTAAAGATATTTTAATATTGAAAGTGTCCTCTCCCGCAGCGGAAGCTGGCAAAATCCCAAACCTCAAGGGTGATGTAGAAAGAGAAGCCACATCGTACAAGGCATCCTTATAAGCATCATCCTGCGCAATGAAATGATTCTTGTTGATCTTCATTCCATCAATCCAGTTTACGGTAAAATGTTTAAGTTGGTCTCTCATGGTCAGGACTAGCTTTAAGTTTTTATACGTTCACAGATAATGACGGAATTTTCTTTTATGCCATTTTCCCGAACCGAAATATAGGGATCAAGGATTTTCTGTAACTGGTACCATTTGGGCTTTCTTCTGAACCACCAGTTGTGGGAATCAAATCCATCATCTGCGTATTCGATGGTTGTTTCGCTTTGAGCGTCGTTGTAGTCATTAATAAAATGATAGTACAATTCACCCAACATCATTCCTTCGGGTGCTTTTGCCCGGAAATAAGTCTTCTTGGTATTTGCCGGTTTTTTGCTGATCTCGAAACCAATAACCAACAATTTTTCACCAGGTTTGTCATCCGGCACTTCGATCCGTTCATTTAAAGGATATTGCCATGTTTTAAACTCAGCCGAAGGAATAGCATACGCTGCTTCGAAAGTCTGGAGGAAAAGAAAAGGTATAAAAAAAGCGATTGTGCTCATCAGCATCGGATAAAAGAGATAGTCTTTATCCTTCACTAAAAAATATTGAACGGAAGAAAAAATAATAATGGAAAAAAATATGATGGATAACCCAAACATTATTTCGCCCAGGATCATTTTGAAATTATCCTCATTTTCTGCATGAAAATATTTCTTTTGAAAAAAAGTAACATGTATGATTCCAAATAACAGGTAGATGCCTGCTAAAAACCAAAAAACAAAAAAAGAATGATCTGAAATCAGTGTGGAAAGAAAAGCTGTACCTGAAGCAATAAGTGAAGAAAATAACCCATACCAGAAAGGTTTTTTGCCGCTGGCGGCAAACCCTGGCACCATTGAACTTACTAACACCATGAGTGTTACAGAGAACGCAAGTAGAACGCCAATATATGTAAAAAAGAATTTAAGTATCATGGTATCGTTTCAAATAAAATCGTGTTTGCAGTAATAAAGATCTCATGGCAATATAAAATTTATATAATTACCTTGTATTCAAGATAGCCACTGTTGCGAAATGCGCTTTCACACACCTCTTCCTAATAAATAAAAACTATCAAAACATCCAGAACGTTGAGATTTCCTGGACCGCTAACATATTGAAAGATCCTTGGTATTAAACCACAACAACCATCTCCTTTTGCAGGTTGTGACAGCAAACCTTAGCAGTGGGGATCCGGACTATTTTTTAACTGCTGCCGCTTCTTTTAATTCTGCTTTCCATTCTTCCCCGTCATCACCTTTATATCCATCAAGTTTTACTAAAAAGCTTTTAGCCGGAAAGAAAGGGGTTATGTGGATGTCCAGAAAAATATGATCTTTTTGATTATCATCTTTTTCAAATCGTAAAATTTGAAATTTCTCGATTAACTTATCCGCACCTTGTATTCCATCCAGGAATTTTACTATCTGTCCGCGCAGGTTTTTTTCCATCGTTGTCGTCCACAATTCAAAAGCCCTCCTGTTTAGAAAATCTGAAAGCACCTTGGCAATAAAGTCAAATACACGAACGACTGAATATGTTTTCATCCCTAGATTGTCGCCTGTAAATAAAGTTTTAGCTGAGAACGGCATCACCCGTCCCCATTCTCCTACCAGTGGAACAAGGCCTACATCTTCCAGCATGGAGATCTCTCCTTTTTTCTGGTCAAAACGAACAGCATCCACTTCATCAATAGAACCATATGTTTTACCTGCAACCGGCTGCGACATTTTAGTGCAGTACATTTTGCCTGCCAATGCTGCAGAGCCGGGCACATAAACATCTTCCGTTTCACCCACTTCCGTTTTCTTTCCCCTGCCAACAATATAATTGCAGGTCATCATTACATTCGCTTTGTGCGCATCACCTCCGGTAAGATTTGCATCATTAAACATTTCCAGTAAATCATCGGGCGACTCTACATTCTCGAAATCGGTTACCAGCATTACCTTATTGTTATAAGCCATTTTTGCCCATTTGTCGAGCACCGTGTTGCTACCCAGGTAACCGGGTATTACCATCATGGAATAATTACGACGCAAATCTAGCCTGTCAAAATTTGATTTCAATTCGTCGGCAACATGTTCGATAAATTTCGGTTCATCAAGATTGGTCAACTCGCTCATAGGCGCGTTCATGATGGACACATTTTTCAGTTTTGTTGACTCGGTATTTTTGTAAAAAAGATGAATGGAGCGATACGACTCTTCAAGCTGGTGCGTAGTTTCAAGCGTCTTTTTTAAATTCCCTTTTAAGAGCTTGTCGGCGGTATCGGCTTTTTCAACCGCCTTATCGGCCATTTCAGCAACTGAATTGTCTTCAGACAGCAGGTCTTTTTAAGCTGTGCCCGCTGGTCTTTTTTGCTTGCATCTGTAAGAAAGATATTTCGCTTAGCCTTCCGCACCGGGTTCAAACTATCCGAACCATCCACTACGGCTTCCAGGAAGTCAAAGCCACCTGCTTTTGCCAATACGTTAAGAGAAGCGTCCAGTGCAGGAACCTGGGCCAGTTCAGGTTTATCTACCTGTTTGTATTGTTGTGCGCTTGTTTCTTTTAATTCATTCGGCATAATGTAGATTTATGAAGGTTTTACAGCGTTTAATTTGAATACGAATCCATGTATGATGTTTACTCATCTTCTTCCAATTCTGCAGCAAGCGCCCTGAGCGCATTTACAAATGCAGTTTTTGTTTCAGGGTTTTCAATCACCTTGCTTAGCGATTTATTTGTCTTGAGCTGTTTGATCACTTTTAAATAGGCGTCATTTTCCAGACTAAGATTTTTAAGATAGGGACTTTGATTGGTAAGGTTCTTTACATCAAAGTCGCCCAGTCCGGCAAACTTGAAATTCTCTTTTGTAGTAGAGCCATCTTCTTTGTCAAGTTCTACATCAACATTAGGTTGGAAATGTTCGAAGACCGCTTCCACCGTTCCCAGATTTTCAACAATCTCGGGCCTTACAGGATCTTCATTGGTAAGCTTTTGAATGAAAAGCGTTTTATTAGGTGAGATCTCGACAAATCCTTCACCCATCGCCTCTGGAGCAAGAATGGTAGTAGCTATTCCGGGTTTAACTTGTGGCATAAGATTTTATTTAGATGTTCCGGTGTAAATTCCTTATAAATATATTTTAGTTCAATGATTCATAAAAATTAATTATTCGATGGCCCATTGCAGTTCTTCGTCCTGCAACTCAACCTTTACCGAATTGCCTTTCTTCAATTCACCAGCAATAATGTATTTTGATATAGGTCTTCTAAGCCGGTTTCTGATGACACCTGAAATTTGTCGTGCTCCATACTTTGGAGTAAAGCCATTCATTGCCAGGTATTTCTTGGCATCATCTGAAATGGTGAAAGTCATTCCCTGTTTATCCAATGCTTCCAGCAGTCCTTTCATTTGTATTTCGAAGATCCTCACAATGTTATTTTCGCTTATAGGTGCAAAGGGTACAATCTCGGTAAGCCTTGCTAAAAACTCCGGCCTGAAATATTTGGTCATAATCTCTATCAAGGCATTCTGACCCGGCAATTTGCCTTTATCAAATTCACCTGCTATCCATTCACTGCCAATATTTGAAGTGAAAATGATCAGTGCGTTTGAGAAGTCTCCTTCTTTGCCCAACCTGTCGTGCATGTGCCCTTCGTCAAGGATCTGTAAAAATGTATCGAATACTGAAGGATGTGCTTTTTCTATTTCGTCAAAGAGCAATACAGAATAAGGTTTTTGTCTAATTTTATTTACAAGCATACCTCCTTCTTCATAACCAATATAACCGGGAGGCGCACCATACAATAATGCTGCGGAATGTTCTTCCTTAAATTCAGACATGTCGAACCTGATCATGGCTTTTTCATCGTTGAATAAAAACTCCGCCAATGATTTTGCAAGTTCCGTTTTACCTGTTCCGGTCGGTCCAAGAAAAAAGAATGATCCTATCGGCTGTCCTTTTTTATTCAACCCGCTTCTTGATTCAAGTATTGCTTCCGAGATCGCTTTCACCGCATAATCCTGTCCAATGACGCGCTTCTTAAGATAGCTATCCATGTTGAGGAGCTTGTCTTTTTCTTTAGCTTGTATCTTACCTAAAGGGATACCCGTTTTGTAAGAGATGACAGAAGCTATATCCTCTTTATTCACATCGGTCTTCTTATCATCGGCCAAAGCCAACAGTTTTTCAAAACTCTGAACAAGGAACTGGTCAAACTCCGCTGATGTTTCAAACTTATCGGTTTGAACGGGATCTTCCAGTTTTCCCAGTAATACCGGGCTGATCTTATTATGCAATACACTGTTCAGCCACTTATAGTCGTTAAAAAGTTCGTATTCGGAAACCTGGTCGCTTAATTTTATTTTTTCGAATTCGGATTTAAGGTTCTCCAAATCCTGTTTATTGGTGTCAACCATTAGTTTTATGGCTGCCATTGTCCTGTCTAAAAGATCGATGGCTGCGTCTGGCAGTCGCCGGTCTTTAAGATACCGCTTTGATAACCTGACACATTCCTTTATCGCATCATTGTCAATCGTCAGCTGGTGATGTTCAGCGAATTTTGGAGCAAGACGGTGCAGCATTTTTTCAGCGGCTACCTCTGTGGGCTCGGTAACTGTTAACACCTCGAATCTTCGTGTAAAGGCCTGGTCGGGTTCGATAAACTTCCGGTATTCATCATTGGTGGTGGCGCCAATTACTGTAATCTCACCCCTTGCCAGTTCAGGTTTCAGGAGGTTGGCAGCTCCTCCCCCAATGCTGCCGCCTTTGCTGTCTAGAAGGATATGTATCTCATCAATAAAAATAATTGCTTTAGCGTATTGCTTTACTTCTTTCAGGATGTTCTTAAGCCGGTCTTCGATCTCGCCTTTGTAAGATGCGCCGGCAATTAAAGCGCCAAGATCAAGTTCAAACAACAAGGAATCGGCTAATTGAGCAGGAACCATTTTATTTACGATGTCCAGCGCAAATCCGTCTATCAAAGCAGTTTTGCCTACCCCGGCTTCGCCGATTATGATCACATTGGGTTTTGTGCGCCGACACAATATTTCCATCATCATTCTTGTTTCCATATCGCGCCCGATGATAGGATCTGTTTTGCCTTCCCTTGCCAATGCAGTTCGTTCAACACAGTATTTAAAGAGCGCACCAGCAGCAGGCGATGTTGTTGTTTCAGTTCCCTTAACAGCCTGCTGAACATTATCTTCTTTTAAATACAACTCCAGCACTTCTTTCTCCTTGACGGGAAAAGATTTCAGTTGTGCTCCACTGAAAGCAACGCCGGGTTTGATCATTGACGTAAACACACATATGGGTGAAATATTATCGAGACCTAATTTGATCCGCACATTGTCTGCATCATCAAAAACAGCTTTCACTCCATTATCGCCGGTTATATGATCTTTTACCTTGGCAATTTTTGGGTATTCGTCCATTCGTACTTCGGCCCATTCCATTATGTACCCCGCGTCCTTGCCTATAGATTCAATGAAACCCTTCAGGCCTACTTCCTTGTGCAGGAGCGCACGTAAAACATGCGCCGGGTAAAAATATTCATTGTTGTATTCTTTGGCCAGTGACTGAGCAATTTCTACCGCAGCTTTCATAGATTCGTTCAGGGCAAGTGTAGGCATAGGTATTTTTTAATGAGCGTGATTAAGCACCATTCGAATATAGCTTCTTAGGGTGGACGGAACAAGTGATTGGTAAGTTAACGAGGGATTACGTGCTTTGCAAGTTTTTTGTAATATTTTACCAACATTCTGTCTTGCAATTCAATGCAATTAACATTTTATCAGGGTTGAATGAAGGAAAGTACTGAATATCTTTCTTTTACTTCAATCTAATCAACAAAAAATTATGCGAAATCATATTTTGATTCTTATTTTTAATCCGCTATCAGTATTCACCCAAATCGCTAAAAAATATATTATTTGTGGAAACCGGTAGCTAAAGGCTGTTAGCAAAAACATCAACTTAATTTATCGCCGATTATGGCCATTGTTTATTATAAAATTCCACTGAGGCTTGGTGATGTATTGAAAGGAGAAGAACTACCTGGGTGCGACCAGGTACAATCCATTACCAAGAACCTTCGGTGAGCACAGGAGTGATCCCGGATTTGGTTGTGAGATATGGGATCTTGATTTTGAACTGATCGTTAGCGCGGGATCCTGGGAAGAAAAACTCCGGCAGTCGTTGCTTAAGTCAATTACTTCGCATGAGCACCGCTTGTCGAATATTGTGATAATGATAGCTATCAGCGATACCGAAAGATATAACGTGCTAAAACAGTTTCCGGAAATTAAAAAAAGGGTTGACATCCGTGTTACGGGAATCATGCATAAAACGGGTGAACCGTTTAATTTTACTACCAATATGTTTTTGAGTCCGCTTTCGCTGGATTAATTTTTATTATGAGTGAAGAAATCAACAATAGCAAGGAAGTTATTAAGAACAGGATGCTGAAACATGCGCTGACTTATTGGGACATCAAGAATACCGATGACCTTGATCCTGTGGTAAAGCTTATATTGGAAGCTTTGTCTCTCGAGTTGTACAACCTCGGAAATGAAATTAAAAATACCCAGGTAAGGATACTGGAAAAGCTTGCCGACCTGTTGTCTCCTGACTTTTTAACCTCTCCTAATCCCGCGCATGCGCTTTTGCAAGCCACACCCGTTGAGCCTTCCGAGCTGTTATCTGAAACCACCGGTTTTATCACACAAACTAAAATTTCTTCGAAACAAAATGAGGATCTGGATACGACCATCGATGTATATTTCACACCCGTTGACTCAGTGCAGCTTTACGATACACAAATAGCCTATTTAGGAACCGGGGGTAATTTATATACTTATGATCCAGCTTTCAACAAATTGCTGGTATCAAAATCAAAAGGTAAACTACTGGAAAATAATACGCTTTGGATCGGATTGAAGGTTAATTTCTTGATTGAAAATATTCGAAACCTCATTTTATGTTTTGACTGGAAAAATCTGGAAAGCAAAATAGCCCAGCAATTTTACCAACTGTTACCACTGACCAAATGGATTATCGGCGATGATGAAATCGCCATTAAAAGCGGGCTGCAATACGCAGCAGTTGAGCATGAAGGTGAGGAATATGAAAATATATTTTTAGCATACGACCTGTTGTCCATCATGGAAAAGGATATCAAGGCGTATTACAATCAAAAATTTGTTTCTATAACGATTTCTGAGCATGACATAAAGGAGTCAAAACAACCCTATCCGATCGCTTTTAAAAATGTATTTCCCGAAAGTGACCTGCAAAAGCTTACTGAAAAATTATTGTGGCTAAAAGTTGTTTTCCCTGAAGCCAGGAGACAACATTTTCTTGAAGAAGTGTACGTTTACCCAAATACCTTCCCGGTTATGAACAGGCAACTGAATGATCTTAAATACAGGTTAAAAGGTGGAAGTAACATCATTCCTTTAAGGCCTGGAGCGATGGAACATTTTCTTGCTGTTAAATCACTTTCAGATGAGCAACAGTTATATAAGTCTGTACCTTTCCGAAAGATGAATGAAGAAGAAACCGGCACCTTTACGCTTCGTAATGGTGGGGTGGAGCGTTTTGATAACCGCAATGCCCGCGAGCTCATAAGCTATCTTCTGGAATTGCTACGCAGTGAAAGTGCTGCGTTTTCTTCCTATGGATACGACTTTATTGCAGGCACTTTAAAAGAGATGAATCAGAAGATTTCCCTGATGGAGCAGAAAACAAAAGGATCTGTTGGAGCTACAAGTGAAATACCCAACTATATTATTGTGAAACCTTTTGAAGGTCATGATGTGATGTATGCGGAATACTGGACTACGCTTGCTGAAATGGCCAACAACCTGCGTTCGGGCACCAGGATGCAGCAGCTCAAAGGTGTTAAAGTAAAACAGGATTCACTCGTGTTGATGACCACTAGTACTGGCGGAAAAAACCGTTTGCGTCCTGAAGAAAGATTGAATGCTTTCAGGTATGGTATCATGACAAGAGACAGGATCATTACAAAAGATGATATACGCAATTTTTGTTTTTATGACCTGGGAGAAAAGATCAGCAAGGTGGAAATAGAAAGGGGGTTTGAGATGTTGCAACATAAGTCAGCAGCATTTCGTCGTACCATCGATGTGAAGCTTACCCCATCAAATAGCGATAGGTCTGATGCTGACACCTGGAAGCTTTTATGCGAGCAGTTGAAATCTAAGTTGCAAACGAGATCGGGGGTGAGCAATCATTATAGAGTGATGGTGGTTTAAGAGTTTTTTTAACACAGAGTGCACAGAGGGAAGAAACACAGAGAATACAGAAGGCCTCCGTGCTCTCTGTGTTTCCTCCTCCTGTATTCTCTGTGTTTAAAAATTGTTTCACTAAAGGCAAAAAAATGAAGCCAGGCGATTTGACACATACATTTTTTAACGAGTTTGATAAAGACATCAAAGCCGAGGTAATCGCTGCGGAGCTGGTAGATAATGGCCTTGACATCGATCGCATCCTCATCCTGATGCTCGGCGCGATGAAAAGGCCTTTCAGTAAAGACGTTCATTCAGTAGAAGAAGCGTCTTCCGACTATGATCACAAAGATTATATCATAGTGAAGACTTCGCAAGAGGGCATCTATGACATGCTTCCGCAGGGCCTGTTTCATCATCCTACGGTTAGCGGTCCTGGCAAAACGGAGAAAGAAATTTTGAATGCAGTAAAGCAGCGCAAGAAAGAAGAAAGCGATGCCCGAAAATTTTTTCTTCCTTTTGAAGCTACAATTAATTTCCTGCGGATGCAGATGTCTTTGTATGAGAACAGGCTTGATAAAAGATCTCACCATAGCGACCTGGTGGATATCTTTTCCAATCAATGGGAGCTATTTAAATACCTGGATTCGAGGCAGGCGAATATCTTCCTGCATCTTATTCCCGTTATTCATGATCTCCGGGAAGACCTGCCTTCCATTGAAAAGATCATGCAAATGATACTACTGGTTCCTGTTACTGTTAGTTTGCGGATGCAGGCTCCGCTGCATCCTGCGGAACCGATATTAAGTATGATGGGTGAAAGCCGGCTGGGCGTAGATCTTACTACGGGTAATTTAATTTATGAAGAAGGTGTGGATGAGATACTGGTGAAGATCGGTCCGGTTGATAATGAAGCTTTTGGAAAGTTTTTACCGGGCCAGATCAATGAGCGTATTGTAGAATTATTGAAAGATCATTTATTGCCGGTGCATTTGGATGTGATTACTGAGTTTGTAATGGAGGAGAAAAGTAAAGTAATGCGGCTGGCTGATGAGGAGAGTGATTTTAATAGTGTGTTGGGAGCGGATACGTATTTGTGATCTTTGCAATGTAATAATTTAAAATATCGTCAAATAAGTTTGGTTCCTTCATAAAGCTCGCGTAACACCATTTTAAAATCAATCGCATATATGCGAAGGGTTTCATCAATTTTTTTGTATTCTTCCAATTGCCAATATCCATCTTCCATAACACGAAATACTTCCACACTTATTGCTTCTGCATCTACCAATACGTATTCTTTCAGGGTTGGAATGTCACGGTACAACTTGAACTTGGTTCCCCGATCATAATTTTTTGTAGAGGTAGACAAAATTTCAACGAGTACCGTTGGTTGAATGACATTGTCATTATCAACATCCTCGCTTACAATATCTCTGCAAATGATGGAAATGTCGGGATAGGTGAACAAAGTATTTTCAGGGATGTGTATCCGGAGGTCACTTCCATAAGGCTTACAGCGTTTACCTTTTAACTGGATCCCCAATTCAATAAACAAATTTGAAAACACAACATTGTGCCTTGGTCCGGCACCTGCCATAGCGAATATTTCACCCATGAAATATTCATGCTTTTGTTCAGAGGCGCGTTCCATTTGCAGGTATTCTTCAATGGTGTATTTCTGCTTGTTATAGGCTATGGCCGGTTCTTTAATTTCCATATATAAATATACTTAGATTATGGAATAACTCCGCTAAAAAGTGACCAGGATACAGCATATGAAAAACCGTTAGTTTGCATTGTGAGAGATCGTTGCCATATATGTTTATTAATATTAAAACTGCCATTACACCGGCTTACTGGTGCAGAATTTTACTCCGTATAATTATTGATGCACCATCTCAGGTTCAATGATATTTACCACCCTGGCTGATATCCTGGTGGTTAATTTCCATTGCGGCACACCTGATCCGGGTGGATATTGTATATCGTTGTCTAGATTGTTGTTGTGGGGTGTGTTAGCAATTATCTTAACGAGCCGCTTGTTGCCTGCAA
>CAXSIE010000024.1:0-4023 GCA_964237295.1 uncultured Flavihumibacter sp.
TCTTAAAGGTGGGTCTCCATGCAGGAACGGTGGGTCCACATCACAGGAATTTACAATATAGTCCCTCAAAAATCAAGACTACGATTATCATTAAACATGCCTTATCCAGAAATAATCGATCCGGATAATCTTTGTAAAGATGTCACGGATTTAGGCAGATGGGGAAATGGGGATGTTGAAATCGGAGTGAGTTCAATAGAAGACATTAATAAGGCCTTAGGCTTTACTCAACAAGCACTTGATTATCAGGATCAGTGATCCCATCCAATTGCAAAATATAGATATTGGAAGATGTCGAAAAATCAACTAGGAAATTATTGAATGAGTACGGTTCTATTTATTGTATAATGTACTGAATTATATAATTTGGTTGTTTTTACTTATGGCTTTTCTAAACAATGTAAAGCCTTTGCGCAAATAGATCCGGTCTATCCAGTATACATGCATAAATTCAAATCCGTATTGTTGTAGGTCAATTTTTTGATATTATCTGAAAGGATATAGCCTTAAATGCTATCCATTCGAGGTTGCATATTTCTCCTTCAATTTCTTCATATCATCACTAACCTTTATATCCAATATCTTCGCATAATTTTGCGTAACCCGTAAATTTTTATGCCCGAGCATCTTACTGACAGACTCAATGGGCACACCGTTGCTTAAAGTCACCGTTGTAGCAAATGTATGCCGGGCGATATGAAATGTCAGGTTTTTCGTAATTCCACACATGTCGGCGATCTCTTTAAGGTAAGCATTAAGCTTTTGATTACTTAGCACCGGCAATAGCAAATCTTTATTAATGCATGCCGAGTGATCTTTATATTTATCAATGATTGTTAAAGGAATTGGAAGCAAAGGAATCCTAGAGACACCTTTTGTTTTTTGCCGATGAGTAAATATCCAGGGATCACCATCAACACCGGTAACGGTTTCTGATCGTTTTAATTTTTTTATATCGACATAGGCAAGTCCAGTGAAACACGCAAATACAAAAACATCCCTTACCTGGTTTAGCCTTTCTATCTTAAAATCATGAGACACTATTTTTTGAAGTTCCTCAGCAGAAAGAAATTCACGAGGCACTTCTTTTTTATTCATTTAAAAGCCAAAGAATGGGTCTTTTGGTATCCATCAATTTTTAACGCAGATGTTGACAACCTTCCTGAAATTACTTATATACTTTATGGTGGTGTTATGGTTACAGTTCCTTACCGTTCTAAACCAAAAATCAAATTGTGAGATAAACTCGTAAGTCAGCTTACTAATACTAATATCATCGGACTTGTTGTACCACTTTATAAATTCGCGGGTATGACCAATTGAGGTCTTATACCGCTTCATGGTATTTGCAGCATAACTCTTTCCAACAAGCTGCTTAAGTTGGTCATTATGATCTTAAAAAATTTTTAACAACATTCTAGAGCGGTTCTCTTTACCAAGCCATTTTTCTTTAAATGATTCGGCAGTCACTAGCTCACCTTGTTGTATTAGCTGGCTTTGAAGTGAATGAACTTTTGATCTTAAATTATCAAGATAGAAATTGATAGATATGGCTTCTTCTGTATTACCTTTAACCTTCCCTGCGTCTGAGGACCATTTGACGGGATGTATATAACGCTGAGTGCTTATTTCAAAGCGTTTTCCATCAATAGTAACCCGTAAATAAATTGGAAGTAAATCCTCGTTTGTTGTTTTACTCGTTTTGCCGTAAAATAGTATACTCAATTTTGTGTCCATGTCTTTCGTTTTTTATTTGGGTGAATTGAACTGGTTTACAATGCCAGGTCGAAGATTAGCACTTTATCCAATTCGGTTACCCAGAAATAACTAAATTCGGGTAACCGAATTCTCCCCTAAGATATGAGAATATTTGAATGATTTGGCAGGTGATTAAAACAAAAAACCCCTTAATATCAACGTATTAAGAGGCTTTGATTCGATTTGATATGCTGCGGTGTGGAGCTGGGGAGAGTCGAACTCCCGTCCAAACATATCCGCCAAAAGCTTTCTACATGCTTATTCCTGCATTATTTGTCGGGAACCAGCCGGAGCAAGACAAACCAACCATTTCCGTATCCGCTTTGTTTTCACCTGATCAGCACGGCGACCAATAAGGCTATCCCGTTTTCTTTTTGATTCATCGGAGGAGCTTGGCAACAGGCCAGCCCGCTTCCTCGGATATAATGTATGCTAATTCTATGAATTAGGCAGCCATGGCGTATGTATTTTCGCCTTTTGAGTTTTGAGCGTTCAAGATTAAAGTGCAGATCACTCAACGCACTGCATGCTTACACCTTCAAAGATCTATGCTGTCAAAACCAATACAGCCCCGGATTGATAACAGCAAAATTTAACGTCGTAAAGTTAGTAAAAATATAATTAGTGTAAAATTTGAAATTACGCTGCAAACAAATAATACGTTAACATCCGCCGCAGGATATAGCGGAAGGTTTTGTTTAAATTTAGGGAACTGCCGCCGCTCATGCTCCAAGTTCATCCCTTAAACGTTTGTTACATAAATTAACATCTTCTTAAACCCGGTTCAGATCAACGTTTCCGGAAAATTTATGTTAACAAAATCCATTAATGTTCATCAGTAAGTACTTTATAAATATCAAATTCATTCAACAAATATATTTTTAATGTAGTTTCATTTTCCAAATGGAAAAATCATCACCCGAAGCCGTTTACCAGAAAAGAATCAGCAACCTGTTGTCTGAAAAAGACCAACTGAAAAAAAAGAAAAGTATCATAGCCTGGAGCCGCTTTTTTACAATGATTGCTATCATCGCATCATTTTATTATATAAAACCTTTTAGCTTACTGTATGCCTGCATAACAGCAGTTATCTTAATCGCACTATTTTTTCGATTGGTGGTTTTATCTACCCGCAATAATACCAAAATCAATAACCTCGATCTGTTATTAAACGTTAACACGCTAGAACTCAACATTGCTGATGGCAAGTACAACACCTTGCCTGACGGAACCGGAATGCTTCCTTCCCTGCACGACTATGCACAGGATCTCGATATATTCGGAAGGGCGTCTATATATCAATATATCAATAGAACCACATCCGACCAGGGCCAACAAACACTGTCTCAATGGCTGCTTCACCCTGCTGCTAATTCAATCATCGCGGAGCGGCAACAGGCTGCAATAGAATTAAGTGAGCTATATGAATGGAGACAACAACTGCATGCTTACGGACTTGCAAATAAAGTAACCACCGACACACAAAAAAGAATCGACAACTGGCTGCAAGAGCCTGACAGGTTCAATGGAAAAAACTGGAAATGGATACGCTTCGTTTTTCCAATTTTTATTCTTGGCGCTCTTGTTTGCACACTTGCCGATATACTTCCGTCTGAAATATTTTTCGGGTTATTTTTTATTTTTTTGTTGATTGCTCTTTCAATCAGCAGAAAAGTTAATCCTATCTACCTTCAGCTGGATAAGATTGTAAAGCAGGTAGAAACAATGTCTTACAGTATGGCCTGGATTGAAAAACAAGACTTCAATGCCCCATTACTTAAAAAAATTAAGGCTCAGTATTCAACCGGCTCTTTAACAGCCTCTCGTGAAATAGCTTCATTGAAAGAAATCCTTATCCGGCTGGAGTTGCGGTTAAACCCTTTTCTTTTTATATTTTTAAATACCTTATTGTTCTGGGACCTTCAGCAAGTGCTGGCTTTGGAAAAGTGGAAGAATAGAAATGCTGAAAATATTGCTTCCTGGTTCGAGAACCTGGGAATTATTGAAGCACTGTCAACACTGGCAACCATTTCTTTTAATCATCCGCAATGGACTTTTCCGGTTTTAGATGAACAGCATGGCACTTTGATTGCAGATGAAGCCGGGCATCCGCTAATACCTGCGGATAAACGTGTGTGCAGTTCTTTTGCAACAAAAGGTTTATCAAAACTTGCGCTGATCACTGGTTCTAATATGGCAGGCAAAAGTACATTTCTCAGGAGCATCGGGGTAAATATGGTACTGGCCATGATGGGCGCTCCTGTT
>CAXSIE010000024.1:4033-4937 GCA_964237295.1 uncultured Flavihumibacter sp.
CGAACATGCGCATTATAAGCAGCATGCGTATAGCTGACAATCTGGAAGAGAATACTTCTACCTTTTATGCCGAACTAAAAAAGCTGAAGTATATTATTGACGCTGTTAATAACCACGAGCATGTTTTCCTGTTACTGGATGAAATTTTGCGGGGCACTAATTCGCTCGACAGGCAGATAGGATCCAAGGCGCTCATAAAGCAGTTAATCAGGCAACAGGCAGTAGGCATGCTTGCAACACATGACCTGGAATTAGCCGACCTGATCGAGGATTACCCTTTCAATATCCACAATTATCATTTTGATGTTCAGGTAGCTAATGAAGAATTGTATTTTGATTACAAACTGAAAGAAGGTATTTGTAAAAGTTTAAATGCTTCTATATTGATGAAGAAGATTGGAATCGAACTCTAAGAGCCAGGTATATGGAGCGTTGTATATTGATTATTTTTAATTGTAACGGCTTTGCCCAATACCTCATACCCCTCATACTTACTTAAACAGTCTGAAAATGTCAAGTCCTAAAGCGTAAGCAGTAACTCCTAACAGCAATACCATTCCAATCATCTGCGCATACTCAATAAACTTATCACTCGGTTTGCGGCCGCTGATCATCTCATAAATAGTAAACATCGCATGGCCACCATCCAATGCAGGAATTGGCAGGATATTCATCAACGCTAATACCAGCGAAAACAGCGCCGTTAAGTTCCATACGGCATACCAGTTCCACTTGCCGGGATACATTTTTCCAATACTGATAACACTGCCAAGGGATTCAGAAGTTTTTACTTTTCCTGAAAACAGCAGCTTTAATTGCAGCCAGTTATCCTGCAACGTCTGAATACTTGTGTTAAATCCGGCTGGTATCGCTTTAAGAAAAGAATAATGAACGGTTTTCCATC
>CAXSIE010000024.1:4947-11143 GCA_964237295.1 uncultured Flavihumibacter sp.
CGAATCTTTAATGTCCGTAGACTTAGGAAAAATGCCTAGCGTACCTTCACCGGGAATCAAGATTTTTTTGTTCAACGTATCATTGCTCCTGACGATGTTTAAGGTGATTTCCTTGTTCCTGTTTTTTGGAACCTCATTTTGGAAGATGTCATAGAATGGAGTATTGATACCGTTAATAGAAAGGATTCTATCATTTTTCATAAGTCCGCCTTTATCAGCTGCAGAGCCTTTTACTACAGAGTCGATGCCTTCAAAAGGGAAACGCACATCTATAAATCTTACTGCTTTAAAATGAACAAGCTTACTGCCAAAATCTTTTGGAATAGGTATATCTATATTTTTTCCATCTCTTTCTACCTGGATGGATTTAGCATCTTTTATGATCACTTCTATGGGGATCCTTCTTAATTTTTCCACTGGCCTCCCATCAATGGTCAATACCCGGTCACCACCCCTTAATCCAATACTATTTCCTAATGAATCCGTAGAAATACCATATTTTAATCCGTTGGTAGGTTCGTAGGTATCTCCATAATGCCACAAAATCATAGCAAAAAGAAAAAAGCCAAGAAGAAGGTTTACTGTTACTCCGCCTACCATGATGATTAAACGCTGCCATGCCGGCTTGCTTCTGAATTCGTAAGGTTTTGGCGGAAGCATCATGGCATCTTTGTCCATGCTCTCATCGATCATCCCTGAAATTTTAACATAACCTCCAAAGGGTACCCATCCAAGGCCATATTCCGTTTCACCAACTTTCTTTTTAACAAGGGAAAACCAGGGATTAAAGAAAAGATAAAATTTTTCCACCCTGCATTTAAACCATTTTGCCGGCAGAAAATGCCCCAATTCATGTAATACTACAATAATAGAAAAAGACACTATAAATTCAGCGGCTTTTACGCCAACTTCCGACCAATTAATTGCTAATAATATCATAATTCCTGTTCCGTCAAATTCGACGCACTTGTATTGGGTTAAAAATATCGGCAACTATTGTTGTAGCTGCCCTAAGTCAAAATTATTTTTTTGAAATAATATACATGATAACATCACCATCCTGTAAACTGTTCAATACATCAACCTGCATTCAACACTAATAATTTAACAATTAACCATTAATCATTATCACATATGTATCAAAGAGGCGGCAAAGGTACGGGCCTCCCCATCGCTTTCAAAATATTCCTCCAATGTGGGATTTTGAATAAAAGGCATTTTATCCATCGTTCTTTCTACCAGGACGGTCATATCCATAAAGCCCATACGATTGCGCAAGAATGCGAATACCGCTATTTCGTTGGCTGCGTTGAGAATACAGGGCAGGTTTCCACCTTTAAATAATGCCGTTGTTGCCAAAGTAAGGTTACGGAAAGTTTTAACATCAGGTTCCTCGAAAGTAAGTGAGTTTGGTTTTTTAAAATCATAGCGCGGAAAAGTGTTGGGGATGCGCTGGGGGTATGCTAATGCATACTGGATAGGTAGTTTCATATCGGGCAATCCCATCTGAGATTTAATGCTTCCATCTTCAAACATAATCATACTATGAATAATACTTTGAGGATGAATGACCACCTGCACCTGTTCCGGCTTCAGATTGAACAGCCACTTTGCTTCAATCATTTCCAAGCCTTTATTCATTAAAGTTGCAGAATCGATGGTAATCTTCGCACCCATTGTCCAGTTAGGATGCTGCAAAGCGTGGTCCCGTTTTACATTTACCAGGAAGTTGGGTTTCTTTCCAAGGAAAGGACCGCCGGAGGCAGTAAGAACAATCTTTTCAATGCGGTTCCTGCCTTCACCTACCATGCATTGAAAAATTGCCGAATGTTCTGAGTCAACCGGAATGATGGGCACCCTTTTCTCTACTGCTTTCGCCATCACCATATCCCCGGCAACTACCAGCGTTTCTTTGTTAGCCAATGCTACGGTTTTTTTTATTTCTATGGCTTTAAGCGTAGGCTTTAAGCCCGCAAATCCTACGATAGCCGCAACATCAGGTCGTAGCAATCAATGCCGGCCACCTCTTCCAGAGCTTTCTCTCCGGCAAAAACCTTTACATCAGAACCAGCCAGTGCTTCTTTAACTTTCTGGTATTTTTTTTCATCCCCTATTACTACGATATTCGGCTTAAATTTCAGTGATTGTTTAATAAGCAATTCATCATTACCCTGCGCTGTTAATATTTCTACAGAAAATTTGTCCGGATTAGCAGCTATTACCTGTAATGCCTGCGTTCCAATAGAGCCTGTTGACCCAAAAATGGCAATACGTTTTATATGATTGGATGCCGTCATGGGCGAAAATTAGTTTTATGAGCCGAACAATGAAATATCTATTAAGCTATGCTGCCTTTTGCTATCAGCTATCAGGAGGAATACCGGCAATGATTTGGCTGATAGCTGGCAGCACATACATGATAACAGGCTTGCAATTTAGTTCAATAATTGGTCTAAAGCACTATGCACTTTGCTAAAATTAAACCGGTCCATTACGGCATCCATCATGCGTGTGATCTGATCATTTTGTAAATTACCAATAGATCCTTCATGCGTATGGTTCACATCAACAGAATACGTAAAATTACCCGTTTCAATATCGCGCCCTATTTTTTTATAGGCATCCCTGAAAGGAATTCCCTGAACAACCATTTTATTCACCTCTTCCACACTAAAAAGAAACTTGTATTTTTCATCCTGCAGGATATCTTTTTTAACTTCAATGTTAACCAGCATTAACCCGGCCATCCTGATGCAGGCTTGCAGATTTTCAAATGCAGGTATGAGGTGCTCTTTGAGTAGTTGCAGGTCTCTCTGATAACCTGATGACAGGTTGGTGGTCGTCATCATGATCTCGTTGGGTAGCGACTGAAGGCGGTTGCAATGAGAACGTATCAATTCAAAAACATCCGGATTTTTTTTATGGGGCATGATGCTGCTGCCGGTAGTCAGCTCATCGGGAAAGGAGATAAAAGAAAAGTTCTGATTAAGATATAAACAGGCATCCATACTAAGACGGGAGAGCGTGGCAGCAATGTTTGCCATGGCCATTGTTACGATCCTTTCTGTTTTTCCACGGCCCATCTGCGCATATACAACATTATAGTTAAGGTCTTCAAAGCCCAGTAATTCAGTGGTCATTCTTCTGTTGACAGGAAATGAAGAACCATATCCTGCAGCCGATCCCAATGGGTTCTTATTTACTATTTCCCAGGCAGCCTGCAGTGTAATGCAATCATCTACCAGACTTTCCGCATAAGCGCCAAACCACAACCCAAAAGATGAGGGCATAGCCAGCTGCAAATGCGTATAGCCAGGCAACAGGTGATCTTTGTATTTTTCACTTTGAGCAATTAATAGTTTAAACAGATCTTTCACTGATGCCACCAGCTTTTCAATTTCGTTCCGCAGGTATAGTTTCAGATCTACCAGCACCTGGTCATTACGAGACCTTGCGCTATGGATCTTCTTACCGGTGTCTCCTAACTTTTGCGTAAGTAAAAATTCTACCTGGGAATGAACATCCTCTACACCCTCTTGCAAGCTAAATTCACCATCCTGTATTTGCTTGTAGATTTCTTTGAGAGCAGCCTGCAATAATGATAATTCATCTTTAGATAACAACCCAACAGATTCCAGCATTTGAATATGAGCAAGAGAGCCTAACACATCAAAAGGCGCGAGGTGCATGTCCAGCTCGCGGTCTTTACCTACGGTAAATTGTTCTACTTCAACTAGTGATGTTTTATCTTTTTGCCAGATTTTCATGTTTGATTGTTTTTTTAACACAGAGAATTGCCGGAGAAGGAAACACGGAAGTCACAGAGAGACGCATGATAAATTACTTCTAACTAAATTAAGACGCCGTCATCCACCTAGACCC
Organism: uncultured Flavihumibacter sp.; assembly: GCA_964237295.1. Classification (GTDB taxonomy): domain Bacteria; phylum Bacteroidota; class Bacteroidia; order Chitinophagales; family Chitinophagaceae; genus JADCRZ01. Next base: position 8,830 of record CAXSIE010000024.1, read on the forward strand.
TTAAACTATTGCCTGCAACATTCCAACGTATGTTTCTATACCTTGCCTGATTTCATGAAGATAGATATATTCATCCGCAGTATGACTTCTCGCACTATCACCAGGCCCGCATTTTAACGAAGGAACAGGTATTAACGCCTGGTCTGATGTGGTAGGCGATCCATACGTTTCTTTACCCAAAGCCCTGCCTGCTTTCACAAGCGGGTGCTGCTCATCAATTTTGGAGGCACGCATCCGCATACTCCTGGGCTTTGCCTCGGCGCTTATATGCTGTTGAATGGTTTCTAAAATTTCTTCATGGGTATAAGAATCGGTTACCCGGATATCCACAACAAAATTGCATTGTGCCGGCACAACATTATGCGCCTGGTTTTCGGTGCCTATAACTGTTACGCTCATCTTAACAGGACCTAATGATGCCGATACTTTTGGAAAATGGTAATTTTTTATCCAGGTTATATCATCAAGCGCTTTGTAAATGGCACTCTCCCCTTCTTCCCTTGCTGCATGTCCTGCTTTGCCATACGCAATACAATCAAGCACCAGCAGGCCTTTTTCAGCAATAGCCAGGCCGGTAAGCGTTGGTTCTCCAACAATGGCACAATCAATTGACGGCAATAACGGCAATAAGCATTCGATGCCATTCTTACCTGAAATTTCCTCTTCCGCAGTAGCAGCTAAAACAAGATTATACCGCAGATCATCCCGCTCATAAAAATGCAGGAAAGCCGCTATCAGGCTTACTAAAGGGCCACCGGCGTCATTACTTCCCAACCCAAACAATTTATCGCCTTCAACCAGCGGCTCAAAAGGGTCTTTTGTATAATGAGGATTCGGTTTCACCGTATCATGATGTGAATTCAGCAGGATAGATGGCTTGTTCTCGTCAAAACATTTGTTGAGGCACCATACATTATTCAGATGGCGCTTTGAAGCGATACCTCTTTCAAAAAAAAATTGTTCCAGGATAGCGGCAGTCTTATCTTCTTCCCTGCTGAAAGAAGGTGCAGCAATCAGTTGCTTCAACAGTTCAACAACAGCTTTATAGTTATTTTCGATGCTCATTACTATTACTTTTCAAAATAACGCTTCCGTTAACAACCTCATCGCTGCTAACCACTTTAAACTATCAAAGTTCCTTTTACATTACCGGTAACATTTTGCAATAAATTTTTTGCATCGCCGATAAGCACTTCTTTCACTCCGGCGTTTATGGCATCGAAAGCATTGTCTATCTTAGGGATAATGCCTTCGAACAATTTATTCGCTGCTTTTAATTCAGCATAAATTTGTTTTGTTATCAATGGCAACACTGAATTTTCGTCTTCAATATTTTCAAGAACCCCGGCTTTTTCAAAGCAATACAACAATCGAACATTATATATTCGGGAAAGCGCAACTGCCAGTGTGGAGGCGATTGTATCTGCATTTGTGTTCAGCATATGTCCTTCACCGTCGTGAGTCAATGGTGCCACTACCGGAATCAGGTTGTTATCAAGAAATAGCTGCCAGCTATGAATGGAAAGCTTTGTATTATCAATATCTCCTGCAAAACCATAATCAACCTCTTTTACCGGCCGCTTAACGGCCGGCAACACATTTGCATCGGCACCCGTTAACCCGATTGCATTACAATTTACAGCCTGAAGCTGAGCCACCAGCTTTTTATTCACCAATCCACCATACACCATTGTTACCAGGTCAATAGTATGCTCATCTGTAATCCTACGACCGTTTATGTATGTAGAAGTTATGCCTAACCGGTCACCGATACTGGTGGCAATTTTACCTCCTCCATGTACCAATATCTTTGCTTCCGGTATAGCAGCAAAATCCTTGAGAAAGGAATGAAGTGATGACTCTTTGTCAATTACATTGCCGCCAATCTTAACAATAAATAGTTTTTTCATCACCTTATCAAATTCAGTAAGCCGATATTAAACAGAACGAAGGATTTCAGCCAGCACAGCCTGCGCGGCCCATACCCTGTTACCAGCCTGTTGTGTTACAAGACTGCTAGCACTATCCAGTATTTCATCACTCAGTTCTACATTTCTTCTAACAGGGAGGCAGTGCATCACCCTTGCATTGGCGGTTAGTTTTATTTTTTCTTCCGTCAGCATCCAGGCAGGATCTGTAGTGTATATTTTCCCATAATCGCTATAGGTGCTCCAGTTTTTAACATAAACATAATCAGCATCTTTTAATGCCTCATCCTGATTTTGGGTGATAAGTGCGCCCCCGGTGAATTTTTCTGAAAGCTGGTATTCTTCCGGATGGGTAATTACAAAATCCGCTTCTCCCCATGCATTGA
>CAXSIE010000024.1:11153-18601 GCA_964237295.1 uncultured Flavihumibacter sp.
GCCACACACTGTGGCAGCGGTTTTACATGCGGCGCCCAAGATAGTACGATTTTTGGCTTGCGCCTTAATGAAAAAGTTTCTTTTATGGTGAGAATATCCGTTAAACTTTGCAATGGATGCAGTGTGGCACTTTCAAGACTTACAACAGGAATTCCCGCGAACTGCAGGAATGAATTCATCACCAATTCACTGTAATCGTCTTCCCTGTTTTTTAAAGAAGGAAAAGTTCTGATGCAAAGTATGTCGAAGTATTGCCCTAAAACAGGTGCGGCGTCTTTAACATGTTCAACGGTATTGCCGCTCATGATAGCGCCTTCCTCAAACTCAAGTGCCCAGCCTTCCTTATCAATGTTAAAAACAATCGTCTCCATGCCAAGGTTCCTTGAAGCCACCTGGGTACTTAACCGTGTTCTTAACGAAGGATTCAGAAACAACAGTCCGATACGCTTGTCTGCACCGAGGGTTCTGTCAGAAAACGGATCCGACTTATACACCAATGCTTTTTCCACCAAAGCATTTATATCCTTAACATCGTTTACGGAAGTAAAGTTTTTCAATAGTACTGTTTTAATGATTAATGGTTAATGATTAATTGTTAACGGTTAGTTGCAATTTCATGGGAGCTTTAATAATCAGATACTATCCGTTAATCATTAATAACTGATAATTATTTCAACTCTTTACTCAGCGCCTCCAGGAAAATGTCTGCTTCTGCTTTTGTTATATTGAGTGCCGGCAGCAAGCGTATTACATTCGGTTTTGATTCACCGGTAAATATTTTATGCTTGAACAAAAGATTCTTTTTAACTTCTTTTAGCTCTTCCGGCAGGTCGATACCGATCATTAAGCCTTTTCCCCTTACTTCTTTTATAACAGGCAATTTCTTAAGTTCATCCATTAAATAGTTACCAGTCTCCAGCGCCTGGTGCATCAGGTTATCCTGTTCAATTACTTCCAGTACCGCTAAGGCCGCAGCACATGCAAGTTGATTACCGCCAAAAGTAGTTCCTAACATAAAATGCCTGGGCTGAATCTTAGGTGCAATAGAAATGCCCGCTACCGGGAAACCATTGCCCATTCCCTTTGCCATAGTATAAATATCCGCATCAACGCCGCTATAATCATGCGAATAAAATTTACCGCTTCTTCCATAACCGCATTGTACACTGTCAGCAACAAAAACAGTATTATGTAAATCACATAACTGGCGGATCTTTTGTAAGAATGATCCGGATGCCACATTAATTCCACCAACGCCCTGTATGCCTTCGATGATAACAGCAGCAATCTCATACTGCGTGAAAGCCTTTTCCAGTGCAGTTTCATCATTGAACGGCAGAAATGTTACATTTTCTGTTTGATTGACCGGCGCTACGATATTTGGATTGTCGGTTACTGCTACCGCAAGGGAAGTTCTTCCATGAAATGCTTTGCTGAAAGAAATAATTTTTTTTCGTCCGTTATAAAAAGAAGCCAGCTTTAAAGCATTTTCCGTGGCTTCAGCACCGGAGTTACATAGAAATAACTGGTAGTTCTCTTTACCCGATACCACACCCAGTTTATGAGCCAGCTCAAGTTGCAAAGGAATATGAATGGAGTTGGAGTAAAAGCCAACTTTATGAAGCTGGTCTTCCAGTCTCTTAACGTAATGCGGATGTGTATGGCCTATAGAAATAACGGCATGTCCGCCATAGAAGTCTAAATATTTTTCTCCCTTTTCATTCCACACATAAGAGCCCAGGGCTTTATCTATAGTGATGTTATTAACGGGATATACGTCGAATAATTTCATGTTATCTTTTAGGTATGAGGTATGAGGTTTGAGGTATGAGGTTTAAAGTTCAACAATCAGTGACCGTTGAGTATTGATTCTTACTTTTTAAAAGAAGCCCGCTTTAAGCTGTAGTCCTTCATTTTCCTGTCGTCGGAACATAAGGTTCATGTTCTGCACTGCCTGTCCTGATGCGCCTTTTAATAAGTTATCCATTGCAGAATGAACTACCAGCTTGTTTGCTACTTTTTCTAATTGAATAACACACTTGTTCGTATTTACAACCTGCTTTAAAAAAACAGGCTCCTTACTAACAATAGTAAAAGGCTGATCCTTGTAATAGTCTTCAAATAGAACATGCAGTTCTTCATTGCTCAGGTCACAATCCAACTGTGAGCTTATAAAAATCCCCCTGGTAAAATCTCCTCTCCAGGGTACAAAATTTATCTGTATACCTCCGTTATGTTGCAGCTGCTGTAATGATTCTCCTATTTCATGAAGATGTTGATGGGTAAGTGTTTTATAAGCCTGAATATTACTGGACCTCCATGAAAACTGTGAAGTAGCGCTAAGACTTTGTCCTGCGCCGGTAGACCCTGTAATTCCGGTAGTAAACACTTCCTTAAGTAATCCGGCCTTGGCAAGCGGCAATAAACCCAGTTGTATGGCAGTGGCAAAACAACCGGGATTGGCAATATCATGCGCCTGTATGATCTGCTCTTTGTTTAATTCCGGAAGCCCGTATATAAAATTGCGGCTGGCAAATGCAGCGTTCCGGTGTAACCGAAAATCATGTGATAGGTCTATGATCCTGGTGTGCTCCTTGATGTTGTTTGCTTCAAGGAAGTTTTTTGCATCGCCATGACCCACACATAAAAACAATACGTCTATATCATCTTGCAGTGCTGAAGCAAAAACAATATCCGTGTCGCCTATAAGGTCGGCATGAACGGAAGAAATTGGTTTGCCTGCGTTGCTGCCACTAAGCACAAAGCTGATGGTAACATGGGGATGATGCAATAGTATCCTGATTAATTCACCTCCCGTATAACCTGCTCCTCCAACAATGCCAGCTTTTATCATGCTCATCTTAAATAATTCATTGGTGCTTAAACTTGATTCAACAGCTTTAACAGGAGTCTATTCAATATTGCAGATGTTCGGCACCATGATGTCAACGACATTGTGCTTTATTGAATATTGTTACTTTACAAAGCCAGGCACTGAGACGTAATTACTCATTTGCTTCTTTCACCTGGTGATAGATCATTGTCTGATTTCCAAATATTTTGGTAAATCCCCGCACATCTTCACCACTCCAGCCATTATTCATTTCGCCGTACTTGCCAAATCTGCTGCTCATCAGGTCGAAAGGCGACTCTATACCAATGATCTGAAAATGATACGGAAATAGTTTAACATACACGGTACCGGTAACATTCTGTTGCGAATTGGTAAGAAAGGCTTCCATATCTCTCATCACAGGATCCATAATTTGTCCTTCATGCAACCAATTGCCATAAAATTGGGCTAGCTGGTCTTTCCAGTTTAACTGCCACTTTGTTAACACATGTTTTTCCAGCGCATGATGCGCTTTAAGAATTACCATCGGCGCTGCTGCTTCAAACCCTACCCTGCCCTTAATACCAATGATGGTATCGCCCACATGTATATCTCTTCCGATTCCATAAGCCCCTGCAATATTTTGTAAAGCCTGGATAGCTTTTACCGGATGTTCAAAATTATTGTCATTAATAGCTGTTAAAGAGCCTTGTACGAATGTGAGCTTCACTTCTTCCGGTTCTGTTTTTGTTACCTGCGTAGGCCAGGCTTCTTCAGGTAGCATGCCTTTTGACTGTAACGTTTCTTTACCGCCAACACTGGTTCCCCACAATCCTTTATTAACAGAATACATTGACTTTTCAAAGTTCATCTGTACACCTTTTGACTTCAGATAAGAAATTTCTGCTTCACGGCTCAACTTCATATCACGTATCGGCGTAATGATTTCTACGCCGGGGATCATAATGTTGAAGATCATATCAAAACGTACCTGATCGTTACCTGCTCCCGTGCTGCCATGGGCTACCGCATCAGCATTGAGCTGTTTAACATGATCTGCTATAAACAGTGCCTGGCTTAAACGTTCAGCGCTGACACTTAACGGATAGGTATTGTTTTTGAGAACGTTTCCATATATCAGGTATTTGATAATCTTTTCATAATAACTTTCCACTGCATCAACAGTAGTATGAGTGGTAACACCTAACTTATAAGCATGTTGCTCTATACTTTTGAGTTCCTCTTCACCAAATCCACCTGTATTTATTATCACCGAATGAACCTCATAGCCTTTTTCATCAGTAAGGTATTTAACACAATAGGATGTATCTAACCCACCGCTGAATCCAACAACTACTTTTTTTTGCGCCATACTATTACGGAAGATTAAAAATTAAAGAAGTGGTGTAGAATAGATTTTGGCTTGCTCGCTCCGGCAGATTGTTTCTTCAATAAAAAACGCAGCAACTTACTTTGTTTTATTTTCATAAATCTTTCGTAAATCCTGGAATTCGTTTTAAAATCCTGTGCAGTTTCAACCGGTTCGTAATGATCTGCCGGATCGTACAACATAGCCGTACACATGCAGTTCTTTCTATCCTTACTCATCAGGATATCATAGTTTACACAACTTTTGCAACCGGCCCAAAACTCATCATCATCCGTCAATTCTGAATAAGTAACAGGCTCATAGCCAAGGTCAGAATTTATTTTCATTACTGCCAGGCCCGTTGTCAGGCCAAATATCTTGGCACCAGGGTATTTCTCTCTCGACAGATCAAATATTTTCTTTTTGATTTGCTTGGCAACGCCGCTCTTTCTAAATGCAGGTGAAACCACGAGTCCGCTGTTAGCAACAAACTGATTGTGACCCCATGCTTCGGTATAACAGAATCCTACCCATTCACCCTCTGTTGTTACAGCAATCACCGCTTTACCTTCTTCCATTTTTTGTTCGAGATATGCAGGCGATCGTTTAGCTATTCCTGTACCCCTTGCCTTAGCCGAGGCTTCCATTTCATTGGTGATGGTAACGGAATAATGTTTATCGTTGGATGATGCCACCCTAACAATAATGTTTTGATGTTCCAATTTTTTAAAATTGAATAGATGAAAAAAGGAAAAAGATGTATTGGGAATTAAAAACTCAGGGGATTTTTTCACTGATAGGGGCAAGTTCATTTGCTCGTCCTATCAGCAACCACGTCGCGCTCGGGGAAGATTGGCAGAGAAACCTTCACTGGTAAACAAACTTCCTTCAGGGCCTGCCTGTAAGAAAAATGTATGTGTTGACTTGTTTTCCAATTTTTAATGTTAAGGTGTTTAATTCACTATAACGTGTTCTAATCCGCAAAAGTATATATTTTATAAATATAGCGGCTATTATATTTATTAAACCTTTGTTAAGTGGAAGAAGCTATCAGCTATAGACCATTAGCGTTAAACAATTAAGATCTTTTAAAAAATATTAAATGAGCTGACCGCTGAATGTGACCGCTATCTCTCTATAAACTTCATCAGATCATCCGCTACTACCCTGTCGTTGCTCAGTCTGGGAACCTTATTTTGTCCGCCAAGTTTTCCAATGCTTTTCATGTAGTCAATAAAACCATTTTTTTGAACTTTTCTTATTTGCAGCGGCTGTAAAATATTTCCTCCAACAAGGTCATCGTAATATATGTTCTTACCGCGAAGGTTCTTATCAACCTTTAAAGCAAAGGCGTTTGTATCACCGGGATCTGTTTCAAATTCAACAAACCATTCATGAAAGCTTTTAGCACTATTTTGTGAGATCAAAGGAGCCACAGTAAACTCTGTTATATGCAACCCTTCTTCTTCAGCTGCTTTCATCAAACTATATTCTACTTCTTCACCTATAACGTGTTCACCAAAGGCGGAGATAAAATGCTTTACCCTTCCGGTTACTACCAAACGGTAAGGGTTAGTGGAAACAAATTTTACGGTGTCTCCGACGTTATAACCCCACAGCCCGGCATTTGTGTTAACGATCAAAACATAGTTCACTCCGGTTTTTACATCTTTAAGAGAAAGGCGGGAGGGATTATTATTAAATATCTCAGCGGAGGGGATAAACTCAAAAAATATTCCGCTGTTACTGTTAAGTAATAGTCCTTCTGCATTTTGAGAGTCCTGGAATGCAAAAAAACCTTCTGATGCCGGGAATGTTTCTATGGTACTGACCTGTTTTCCTATAGTTTCAAATAATCTTGCTTTATACGGTTCAAAATTCACACCGCCATGAACCAGCACTGAAAAATTGGGAAACAGTTCCTTAATGGTTTTCCCGCTCACCTGTTTTAAATGATCGAAATACATTTGCATCCAGGGTGGTATACCACTGATAAGCGTCATGTCTTTATTAAGTGTTTCTTCTACTATCTTATCCAGCTTTGATTCCCAGTCATCTATACAATTTGTTTCATAGCTGGGCAGTTGGTTGGTACGCAGGTATTTTGGAATATGGTGATTGACTATGCCACTAAGTCTTCCGGTAGGGATGCCCCCTACCCGCTCCAGCTCCGGTGAACCGGATAAGAAAATCATTTTGCCATCGGCAAATTTATTGTTACCGGTTTCTGCCATATAACATAGCAAGGCGTTACGGGCACTGTTCAGGTGATTAAGAATAGAGTCTTTTGTGATAGGAATATATTTTACTCCGCTGGTAGTGCCGGAGGTCTTTGCAAAATATATAGGTTGCCCTTTCCAAAGCACATTGTGTTTGCCTTCTTTTATCTGGTTGATATAAGGTTTATAACTTTCGTAGTCGCGGATGTTAACAGCCATTTTATATTCTTCATAACTCTTAACATCTTTTAAACGGTGGTCATTGCCAAACACTGTTGAGGACCCTGTTTTTAATAATTCTTTGAATACTATCTCCTGGTCTTCAACAGCCGTTAACATTGCTTTTCTTACCTGTTTAAATATATAGGATGCGAAAGGTTTGGCAAAAAGTGATTTGAGTTTCATATTCATCTATAAAGTAAATGAAGGTAACCACAAACCTACATCAAATCCATGACAGAAGGCTATCGGAGGTCAGCTATCAGGCCCGGGCTTTCAAACACCTCATCAACTTATAAAACAAGTTATTCTTAAGGATGCAAAAAATATTCCTTCGCTTAACAGCACTTTTAATGGATGATTTTGAACAAATTAGCAGTATAATGTATAAAATTTCTTTGATTTTTGTAATTCTGCTAACATTTTGATTTTTTACACCTACCTTTGCCGTCCTAATTTTTAGAAATTATGTTAGCAATTGTTAAAATCGCAGGAAAGCAATTCAGGGTTCAAAAAGACCAGAAATTATACATACCCAGGGTTGAAGGTAACGCTGGCGACCTTGTTGAATTCTCTGATGTATTACTTTTTCAAAATGACAGTAATCTTTCAACAGGCGCCGATGTAAAGGCAATTGTAAAAGCAGAAATCGTTAGTCATGTGCAGGGAGATAAAGTGATCGCCTTTAAAATGAAAAGAAGGAAAGGCTTTCGTAAAAAGCACGGACATAGAACACATTATACACAGATCAGGATAAATGAAATTGCATAATTGATGCAGCATTTATTTTTAGTAATTAAACATTAAG
>CAXSIE010000024.1:18611-21845 GCA_964237295.1 uncultured Flavihumibacter sp.
AAGCTTTTGATATGGCTCACAAAAAAGGTGAAGGTAGTGTTAAGAATGGTCGTGACTCGCAAAGCAAACGACTTGGCGTAAAGATCTTTGGTGGTCAGGCTGCAGTAGCAGGTAATATTATTATTCGTCAACGCGGCACTGTTTATCATCCCGGTAAAAATGTTGGTGTTGGTAAAGACTTTACATTGTTTGCATTAACAGATGGTGTTGTAGCATTTAAAAAAACAAAGGCAGATAAAACACTGGTTTCTGTAAATGATGCAGTAGTTGCTCCATAGAGAAAATTTCAGAGACAAAAAAATTTTTTTGATAGTTACGTATTAGTTTTTACTTTTACTACGTTAAATTCTTTTACTAACTATTAAATTCTAAAAAATGGCAACTACAAAAAAGGCTGCTCCTAAAAAAGCCGCACCCAAGAAAGCCGCGAAAGCTGCTCCTAAAAAAGCCGCTGCAAAAAAAGCTGCTCCTAAAAAAGCTGCAAAGAAAGCTGCTCCTAAAAAGAAATAAGATTTCTTTCAGTTCAAAAAATAATAAGTCCCGGGTTACTCCGGGACTTTTTTTTGTTATATACTCCTCACCTAAACCCTTACTGGCAGGGCATCTCATGGAATATATGATTTTTATTTTTCCAGGTGATCTTTAAAAGTTCTAATGCATTTCACATCATTGCAATTTAATTAGATACATTACTAATCAAAAATTAATAAGCCAACTACTGATAGCTGACAGCTAATAGCTTTTTCTTATTTTTGAAACCTTAACCTTATGTTCATGGATAATTATGATATAGCTGAAAAATTTTCTTTGCTTTCAAAGGTGATGGATATTCATGGTGAAAATTCCTTTAAGTCTAAGTCATATGCTATCGCCTCATTTAATATTGAGAAGATACCTGATCAATTATCAACCATAGAAAGAGAAAAAATATTTTCTTACAAAGGCATCGGTGAATCTATTGGAAAAAAGATCATTGAAATTTTAGATACCGGTAAGTTGTCTCAGCTTCAAGACCTCATTTATAAAACACCACCCGGTGTTTTGGAAATGCTGCTCATAAAAGGCATTGGCGCAAAAAAAATTTTTACCATATGGAAAGAAATGGAGGTTGAGTCATTAGGGGAATTGTTGTATGCATGCAATGAGAACCGGTTACTTTTATATAAAGGCTTTGGTGAAAAAACGCAGAAGAATGTGCAGGATGCCATTGAATTTTATATGAGGAGCAAGGGAAGCTATCTGTATGCCGAAGCGGAAAAGTCGGCAGTAGTGATCGATAAAAAAATAAAGGAAGCTTTTCCCCATTACCGGTCTGAGTTAACCGGTGAATTCAAAAGGCAGCTTGAGGTAATTAATACAGTTGAATGGATTACCACCATTTCGATAACGCAGCTTAAAGAATTTTTTGAGAATCTTGGATTTATTATAGAATCAGAGGATGACAGTATAATTCTATTTAAAGGTTCTGAAGGCATCAAACTGCAATTTCAGATTACGGATGAGCAATCTTTTTTTTCAACGCTTGTTGAAACCAGTTGCAGTAAGGAGTTCCTTAACTTTTTGAAGCAACAAACAGCTTCATCCAAATCCGCAGTAATAACATCTGAAGAAGAAGTATTCACTTCTTTGAACCAACCGTTTATTCCTGCATTTTTAAGGGAAGATCCGGAAATTTTTAAAAAGCTTCCCGGGCAATCACTTATTCAGCCTTCGGATATTAAAGGCATTATTCATTGTCACAGTACATGGAGTGATGGCAACAGCAGCATTGAAGAACTGGCAAAAGCATGCATCACTGCAAAAATGGAGTACCTGGTAATCAGCGATCACAGCAAAAGCGCTTTTTATGCCAACGGGTTAACCGAAGACCGTATCAGGGAACAACAAAAACAGATAGATGCGCTAAATATAACATTGGCTCCTTTCAGGATCTTTAAAAGTATAGAATGTGATATCCTCAATGACGGATCATTGGACTATGCGGATGATATCCTGTCTGCATTTGACCTTGTTATAACATCAGTTCATTCGAACTTAAAGATGAATGAAGAGAAAGCAATGGCACGTTTACTTAAAGCCATTCAAAATCCTTATACTACAATCCTTGGTCATATGACCGGCAGGCTCTTACTAAGTCGCAATGGCTACCCGGTTGATCATAAAACGATCATTGAATCGTGTGCGGCCCATAATGTTGCAATAGAATTGAACGCTCATCCCCGCAGGCTTGATATGGACTGGCGTCATATTGCTTACGCTATTGAAAAGGGTGTACTAATATCCATAGATCCTGATGCGCACTACATTCATGGCTTCGATGACATAAGATATGGTGTGCTTTCTGCTCAAAAAGCCGGACTTACTAAAGAAAATAATCTCAGCAGTTTTAGCCTGAATGATTTTGAAGGTTTTCTTTCGAATAGGAAAAAGGTTAAAGGCATTTGAAATGGGCCACGAAGACACCAAGGCACGAAGTAGCACAAAGATGGTTTATTATTTATTAATCTTCTTCGTGCCTTGGTGTCTTCGTGGCAACAACTTACACTTCATTAGCCGCTGTTCTTAATATTGGCAATTTTACAAAGAAGGAAGTGCCGGCACTTTCTACCGTCTCAAACCAAATTTCTCCCTTTGCCTGTTCAACGATCGTTCTGCTCATTGCCAATCCTAATCCGGTTCCTGATGACTTGGTGGTAAAATTGGGTATAAAGATCTTGGATCTCATAGCGGCGGGAATACCATCACCGTTATCAGTGATTGTAATAATAACATATTCCCCTACTACTTCTTCCGTAACTATTACCGTACAAGGTTCCCTGTCGGTACAGGATTCCACTGCATTTTGGAACAAATTTGTAAACAGCCTGTTTAGCTGAGTTTTGTCAGCTATAACCAGCACACGCAGGTTAAGTGGAACCCATTTAAATTCAAGTGTTTCTGTTGATTCGTATAATGAAGCAAGAGAATACATCATTTCATTCAAATCGAATATTTCATTCCTGACCTGCCCGATGTTTGCGAACTGAGAAAAATCAGCAGCAATTTTCGACAGGTGGTCTATCTGTTCTACAAGGGTACGGGCAACATTTGAAGACAACTCTTTCACATTTGCAGAATCGTTATCAATAGATTTTTGCAAATATTGAATGCTTAATTTCATGGGTGTTAACGGATTCTTTATTTCATGAGCAACCTGTCGCGCCATTTCGCGCCAGGCGCCTTCACGCTCGCTCT
>CAXSIE010000025.1:0-7441 GCA_964237295.1 uncultured Flavihumibacter sp.
ACTAATTGTATTCTTTTCAAAAATATTTTAGATGCAAACTTATCAAGCGGTTAACCCGGTACTCATGGAAGAAAGTGAAGCAGCAAGAAAGTCGCTTTTCTTTCAAACAATGGTGGCAAGGTTTTACGCCCTTTGGCCCTGGATAATAGCCTCCATCATATTATGCGTGGTAGCCGTTTTATTTTATTTTAAGTTTTCATCACCCGAATATAAAATTCATGCTACCATACTGGTACAGGATGATAAAAAAGGATCCGAATTCGGAGATGCCGGTTTACTGCAGGACTTCGGGCTTATGCCAGGCAAAAGCAATGTTGATAACGAGGCGGAAATTTTAAAAAGCCGTACTGTGATTGAACAGGTGGTTCAGGGACTTGAATTAAATATCAGCTATGCAGTGCCAGGCAAATTCAAGGCAACTGAAATTTATGCGAGAACGCCGGTACTGATGCACTTTGTGGGTCCGATAGCGGATTCATTTTCCATACCAACTGATTATACTTTCGCTTTCAACCTTTCAGATCCCAGGTCTTTTACATTAACAGATGACGATAGTAATAAAATAATTAAAGGAAGATTGAATGATACCCTTGTTTTGAAAGAAGGTATCGTAGTAATAAAAACTGCTGAAGGATTTTCAAAATGGCCGGCAGATCAGCCACTCATTATAAGGATCAACCCTTATGAGCTGGTGATACAAAACTATATGAAAGCCTTGAGTGTAGACATTCCAAACAAACAGGTGAGTATCATCAATTTAACGCTCAACCAAACACTTCCTGAGAAAGGAGAACGGGTGCTGAACGGATTGATCAAAGAATATATGCAGGGAAACCTGGACGACAAAAACAGGATCGCCGACAGCACCATAAGTTTTATAGACGACCGCTTAACCCTGGTACTGGAAGAATTGACAGGTATAGAAAAAGATATACAGGGTTTTAAAACGGTAAATAAACTAACGGATATTACCGAGCAATCACGGCTGCTATTACAAAGTACCAGCGAATATGCAAAAGAACAAACCGGTCAGGAAGTGCAATTACTGGTAGTGCAGGGGTTGGAGGATTTTTTAAAAGATAATTATAACAGCGCCGGCGTGGTTCCTTCTTCACTCATTGTTCAGGATCCAAGTTTTATTGGTACTATCCAGCGATATAATGAAGCGCAGATCCAGCGCGAAAAAATGTTGATGAGCCTTACACCAAGTCATCCATCTGTTCTGAGTATGGATCATCAGATCCAAAGCCTGCGGCTCGATATGCTTAGCAGCATCAGCTCTATTAAAAGAGGCATACAAACCGGCATCACAGAACTTAAAAAACGCAGTTCCGGTTTTAATAAGGAAATAAGCACGGTGCCTGCAAAAGAACGCATATTCCTGGATTATTCCAGGCAACAGGCTATCAAACAGGAATTGTATCTGTTCCTGTTGAAAAAAAGAGAAGAAACGGCTATTACCAAAACTTCCAACATGGCTAATTCGAGGGTTATAGACAAGGCAAAAGCCGAAACACTGCCCTACAAGCCCAAAAAAGCTATTATACTTGCGGCCGGACTTATGTTAGGTTTCTTGTTTCCTTTTGCTGTAAGTCTTGGAAAAGATGCAATGACTAACAGGATCAACATTTTAAAAGATATTACAGATAATACAGATGTTCCTGTGCTTGCTGAGATCGGTCATAACAAAGAAGATAACGGATTAATCGTGTTGAATAATTCCAGGCATCTTGTGGCCGAGCAGTTCCGCGCATTAAGAACCAATCTGCAATACCTGCTTACCGGTAAAAACGATAAAACGGTACTGGTTACTTCCAGCATGGGTGGAGAAGGTAAATCATTTTTATCTATTAACCTTTGTACGGTGCTGGCCCTGGCAGGTAAAAAAGTGCTGCTGATGGAGCTTGATCTTAGAAAACCTAAAATTACAGAGAACCTCCAGTTGCAAAAGAAAGGCTTTACCAATTTTCTTATAAGCAATGATGACAACTGGCAGAAATGGATACAGAATTCCAAAGTTCATGAAAATTTTGATGTGTTTTCTGCAGGTCCCATTCCGCCAAATCCAACGGAGCTGCTCCTGTTGCCGCAGACTGCCGAACTCTTCAAAAGCCTGAAACAACAGTATGATTATGTTGTAATAGATACGCCGCCTGCCGGAATGGTTACAGATGCGGAGATTATGGGAGTGTATGCGGATGTTACACTATTTATGGTAAGGCATCGGATCACCTTTAAAGAACAGATATCACTGATTGAAAGATTCCATCAGAAGAAATCACTGCCACGCATTAACATAATAGTTAATGACGTGGAATTTAAAAAAGCAGGTTATGGCAACGGCTACGGTTATGGCTATGGCTATGGTGATTACGGGAAAGAAGCAAAATAATAACAGGGCAGGTGATAACATCACCTGCCCTGTTATCAGCGATCATACACATCTGAACTTATAAATGAAATTATACAACGCTATATTATCACCCCGGAACAATACGGATGAATTTACGGCTATCATTAAAAAAAATATAGTCGGCGGGCTTCTTATTAAAGGTGGAAGTATAATTGTTAATCTTTTATATGTGCCGCTGCTTATAAATTTTTTAGATAGCGAACGATACGGCATCTGGATTGCCCTTACTTCATTTTTAACCTGGTTCCAGTTTTTTGATATTGGTATCGGGAACGGATTGCGTAACAATCTTACAAAGGCCCTGCTTGAAAAAGATTATCTAAGCGCAAAAAAGCTTATCAGTACTTCCTATACATTAGTGTTGTTTATTTTTACAGGTCTTGCATTGATTTTTTCACTGATAGCATTGCACGTCAATTGGGCACATTTTTTAAATGTGAACATTATAGATAACAAAGAGCTTATTATACTTACCCTGATTGTATTCATTGGATTGTGTACCAGATTTGTTGTACAGTTGATTCAACCTATTTTATTTGCAACACAAAAATCTGCTATCAGCTCGGTATTTCCTGCTATATCTAACCTGGCAGGGCTCATAGCTATTTTCATCTTGTCAAAAACAAACCTTCCGCCTTTATTAACTGCCGGTTTTATTCTAAGCACTGTTCCCATATTTACATTCGTTGCCGGGTCTTTAATTCTTTTTAATACCTCTTTAATACATCTGAAACCTGCTTTCAGGTATGTGGATCTGGCTTATGCAAAACCGGTTACTACGCTGGGTTTTAAATTCCTCTTTATTCAAATCTCCGCAGTAATACTTAATTCCAGCGCTAGCATACTTCTTATTAAATTGTTCGGCCCTAATGAAGTAACGGTGTACAATATTGTATATAAATATTTTCAGGTGATAGTAATCGTAAATTCTATCATCGTAACACCATTATGGTCGGGCTTTGCTGAAAAGTTTGCCCTGATGGATTATGATTGGATAAAAGGTATATTTAAAAAAGTTAATAGATTATCTATTGTGTTATGCCTGGCTATTGCCTGTATGGTAGTGGTTTCACCGTGGGTTTTTAATATATGGGTGGGTTCAAAAATTGTTATACCTATGGCCATTACCGTTACCATGGCTATATTTTTTATACAGGTGGTTTTTATTTCCGTGTATAATATGTTTATCAACGGCTCTGGTAAAATTAAATTATCCATGTATTTCACTGCTTTCGAAATTATCCTGTACATCCTGCTTGCCTTCCTGTTAAGCAAATATGTAATGGGACCTCTTGGCGTTATTGCAGCATCAATTGTTACGAAATCATTTACTTTTTTGTTGCAATATGTTCAGGTAAAAAAAATTATTAATCAAACAGCAACAGGTATCTGGAATCAATAAAGACAAAAATTATCAATGAAAATTCTTTGGTTAGCCCCGTTTCCGTATTCTTCAAAAACAACACATCCTGCACCATGGATCTCATCCCTGGCAATGGAACTGGTGCAGCTGAAGGATGTAGCAATAACCATTTTGAATTACAGCCCGTATTGTAAACAGGAAGTTGAACTTTTTGAATATGCCCCTAAAATAAACCTGGTGTTTGTAAAATCACCGGGCTTGCTGATGGACCTCTTTACTTTAGGATCACTACGGGTTAAACGGTTAAAGAAGCAAATAAAAAATTGCGGCCCTTTTAATGTTATCCATATTCACGGTTCTGAACACCAGTACGAATACTGTGTTTCTAAGAAAGACAAACATGTTGTAATGTCCATCCAGGGCATATTATCCGAGTACCTTAAATACCTGAAGCCGGCCGGCAGTATTAAAAAATACCTTACCTGGTTTATTTATTCAAGGCTTGAACTTAAAGGACTAAAAAGGCTTAATAATTTTAGTTGCCGTACCAGTTGGGATAAAAATATTGTTCAGGATTCTAATCCGGATGCCAGAGTATATAATATCTGGGAAATGATACGTACGGAATTTAAGTTAAGCAGCAAAGCCAGTAAGGGCAACAACATTTATTTTACAGGAGGTTCCAATCCTTTAAAGGGTTTGGACATTGCTGTTCATGCTTTTGCAGCATTCAAGAAGCGCATTAAAAGTGATGCTCAGTTAATTGTGGTGGGAAATGTAAAAAAAACCGACCGGGAAAGGATACAAAAGATTGTTGAAGACCCCTGCATTTTTAATCTGATACAATTCACCGGAATAATTGGTGCTGCCGAGATTATTGATATACAGAAAAATTCTTTTTGCCACCTGCATCCCTCTTTGATTGATAACAGTCCTAATAGTATTTGTGAGTCGCAGTTGATGGGGTTGCCGGTTATTGCAACGCCTGCGGGTGGCGTAACTAGCCTGGTAGAAAATGGTGTAACAGGTTTTCTTGCAACCGGCGTTAACGAGATCATTACATCGCTGGTAAACTTATATACTAATAACAACCTTTGGAATTGCATGAGCCTCGAAGCTTCCAGTGTTGCACGAATAAGGCATAACCCCAAAACTATTGTTGATGAAACCATGCGGATGTATAACCATTTAATAAATAACAACTGATATGCGGGTTGTTTATAAAATAGTAATGTATCTATATAAATTTTTCCTTTATTCAATAGTGGCTGAAATATCAAACGCATTTTCAATTAGGGGTAATGGTGTAACAATAAAAAAAGGGTACAAAATGAGGGGTTTTGTATATTTTGATTGTCATGATACGGCTCATGTTACCATCGGTGAAAAATTTGTAGCCAACAGCGGTTTCTTTTACAATCATATCGGAAGACAGCAGACGACAGCCATCATTGCGAAACGGCATTCAACTATAAAAATTGGTAACAATGTGGGCATGAGCTCCTGCACGTTAGTATCGCAAAAGAAGATAAGCCTGGGCAACAATGTAAGAATTGGCGGCAACGTGGTAATCTACGATTCTGACTTTCATTCGTTGAATGTTGAAGAAAGAACCAACGTTCCTGAAATTAAAACCGGTATCAGGTGTAAGGAAGTGATCATAGAAGACAATGTATTTATCGGATCGCATGTTACTATATTGAAGGGGTCTCATATCGGCGAAAACAGTGTGATAGGAGCATGTTCGGTAATATCAGGCAATGTGCCGCCAAATGAGATATGGGGTGGTAATCCTGCGAAATTCATAAAGAAAATAAAAAGCGGTTTTGATTATGCGGAAGCTGGTTTGGCAGAGGCACCGTATAATGATTAAAGGTTAATGGTTAATTGTTTAAGTTAACAGGATTTGGTCATAACAAGCTTAATAAAATTAAAGGCAGACATTAAAGTTCAAAAGTATCCATGAAACGAATCCGTACATTTCCAAGGAAGAACATGACCCGGCAGATAAGGGATTATGGAATCCTGTTTCTTCTCATAGGAACTTCAGGTATGCCCTTTTTTAACGGTAAAGAATTTATATTTATTGGCTTTGTACTATCCCTTTTTATTTTTCTTTACCTGGATAAGAAGTTTACCATTAACTTTTTAAAGGTTGCATTGGCTTTGTTTTTTGTAGAATGCCTTCAGTTTGTTGTGTACGAAAAAATCGGCTTTGATATACTGTTAAGTACATTAATGCGGCTTGCGTTTGTTTATTTCGTGGTAAGAATTCTCGGTACATCGTTTACAAAAAAATTTGTTGATATTATCTACTTCCTGGCTTTTGTTAGCCTGGTACTGTATCCGTTATTGTATTTTCCGCCTGCCTTAAATTTTGTCAGGGATAATATAGCAACAATGTTTCCTTCTCCCTTTGAAAATACAAATACTTTTTATCAGGCATCTCCTTCCATCATAATATGGACCATTCATCCCATTCATTCTTATGCGTTCAGGAGCTCGGGAGCCTTTTGGGAACCCGGTGGTTTCAGCGTGTTTTTACTGCTGGCGATACTGTTTGATTTTCAATCCGGGGGAATAAAACTTAATAAAAAACAAATTGTGTTCGGACTGGCAATTTTATCAACGGTTTCTACGATGGCATTCCTGGCATATTTTATAATAATGTATTATGTTTTCTTTAAGCGGATGCATATATTTTTTAAGATTGTAATGGTTCCTCTTTTTGCAATTATCAGTTATATCGCTTATACCAACCTTGATTTTTTAGGTGATAAGATTGCCAATAACATTACTGTTGCCGATGAAACTACTGCTTCCAGGTTTGGAAGCGCCCTGGCAGATTTTGAGCTGATCAAAGAAAGTCCATTGATAGGCTGGGGAAGAGGAACCAACCGTTATAAGATCAGTTCCTATGCAGATTTTGATGAAGACAATCACCGGAATAATGGCTTGACAAATCTTGTTGTTACTTACGGCATCCCAATGGCTTTGGTATTTCTTTTTTTTTACTATTTAAATTTCAAAGAGTTCGCGGTTTTTTCAAGAAGTTCCGTGGATATGACGATGCCCTTCTTCCTGGTTATTATAGTGTGCAGTTTTTCGCAGGTCCTTTTTATGAAATCGGTTTTTTTAAGCCTGCTTTTTTTAAAGGATGTATATAAAAAGATGGTTTATACGTATAAAATTCCCATCCATAATATACTGCCTGGATAATAAACCGGGAATTCAAAATGGCAGACAAGAAACAATACAATATCAGAAATGAAATCCGATTTATGCAAGATGATGATACCATACCGTTTATAGAATTAAAAATAGCGGTTATTATTCCGGTGTTTAACAGGAAGCTTATAACACTTAATTGCCTGGAGCAGCTTGGCGCCAATGAAAGAAAAAATATTGAAATAGTAGTGGTTGACGACGGTTCGAAGGATGGAACTTCGGAAGCTATCCGTATTAAATATCCAACGGTTCATATAGTGCAGGGAACAGGTAACTGGTGGTATACCAAATCCG
Source organism: uncultured Flavihumibacter sp. (assembly GCA_964237295.1). Classification (GTDB taxonomy): domain Bacteria; phylum Bacteroidota; class Bacteroidia; order Chitinophagales; family Chitinophagaceae; genus JADCRZ01. The sequence goes on from CAXSIE010000025.1 coordinate 7,299, forward strand.
TAAATGAAGGCCTTCGTTATGCCCTTGAAAATATATCGAGCGATTATTATTTGCTTTTAAATGATGATATAGACTTAGGCTATGACTACCTTAATATTGTACGAAGTATTTTATTTAAAAATAAAAATGAGCTGGCCGTATTT
>CAXSIE010000025.1:7451-15683 GCA_964237295.1 uncultured Flavihumibacter sp.
AAATTTATTCCATGGCTGAACAGGCAACACTGTTATTCGTACAATGATTATCTGGAAGCGCTTCATGAAGGTAAAGAAGTATTAGACAGCGCTTTCCTGCCAGGAAGGGGCATGTTTTTTTCAAAAAAAACTTTGTTGCACAACGGCTTCCTTGATGAAGGATTTCCGCAGTATGCATCTGATTATGAATTCAGTGCCCGGGGCAAAACATCCGGAATTAAAACCCTGGTATGCCTGCATGCAGTTCTTTACAGCCATGAAAAATTAACCGGGGCAGGCAGTCCGAAAAATAAACCGGGTTTTTATCAATTTTTATCGGGCCTGTTCAACAAATACAGTCCTACTTACCCGATGAATAATTATAATCTGATCAGGAAGCATACTGCAACGCCGCTGCTAATGCCGCTCAGCTTTCTGATAGTGATATCGGGAAAATTCAAAGCATACTTTAAATATAAACACAACATTTTTAAAATGATTTAAAAGGCTTTATACAACATGCCTGGAAATTTTCCAATGCAATTATCGTGAACTCAACTATTTATCCTATGACCAAAAAACTACTTTTTATATCCAAAGATTCTAACTGGCAATTGTACCGTAATGAAGTTCTGACAAAATTTGCAAGTGAATATGATATAGAAATCGAAATCCTTACTACCGGCACGCTCAAAACACATTTAAAAGATAACAGCCGGCTGCATTATAAGATTTTCAGTAATTTCTTCAAGCAAACGAGTAAGTGCAGCTTTTTCCCCGGGGCGATCAGGCATATTTTAAAAAATAAACCGAATGCGGTACTGGCCTTAAATAATACCACCCAGCTTACTGAATACCTCGCACTGTTTATCTGCAAACTCATAGGTATTAAATTTGTATGGTGGACGCATGGGTTTAACCATCACCAGTTAAAGAACCGGTTTTTTCAAAATATCAAAAAAAAGTATGCGCTGTCTTTCCTGAGCAAAGGCGATTCCATTATCACTTTTTCACCGGCAGGTAAAGAGTACCTGGTAAAAAATAACATCAGGGCTGCAAAAGTTTTTACGGCATCCAATACGCTCGATACTGATAAATTACAAAAGTTAAAAAAAGCGCTTTCCGTTGATTTCAATAAAGAACGATTTCTTCGTTCTAAATTTCCCGGTTATAAAGAAAGTGCTGATTCTATAATATTGCTTTTTTCAGGTCGGCTTAATATCAATAAAAAAGTTGACAATGCAATCAAAACAGTAAAGCTTTTAAATGACCGGGGTGTACTTGCCAGGCTGCTTATCGTGGGTGATGGCAAAGAAAAGGAAGCCCTTGTTTCACTAACCGCAGCACTGAACCTACAGGATAAGATACATTTCGCCGGGTCGGTATTCGGCGATGAACTGGTAACGCCTTATTTTTTAGCAAGCGACCTATTTATTATGCCCGGTTATATAGGCCTGGCGATCGTTCATGCTTTCGCTTTTGACCTGCCGGTAATTACAGAAGATATTAAAATTCATAGTCCTGAGATACAATACCTTAAACCCGGGGTGAATGGATGCTTTGTTAAGGAGAACAATACAAATGATATGGCAGATACCATTATGGCTATCAACAGCGACCACAACTATTTCGACACCTTAAAAAATGGCACAAAGGAATCCGTAAGCAATGAAGCCAATATTCATAAGATGCTTAGCAATATGAACGCTGCGTTGTTCCTGGATCAGGATTAAAAAATGGCGGCTGATAGCCGGTTTTAATAACTAACAATTCAAATTATGTATAAAGTTTATAGCAGGCATGAAACCGGGTTAAATGAGATGCAGCTGATTCTGTATAACCTTATTAAAGAAGCGTACCAGTTGCAGTTCAGGGGATATGATCCTTACGATTTTGCAGAGGCCAGAAGCCGCTTGCCGCACCGGCTGCTTTCGAAACTGTCTTTTCTTAATAAAATTTCACCGTTGAATTTCAGGCCATTAATAGGCATCAGTCCGTCGGATAATAGCAAAGCCAATGGCCTGTGGCTTTTGGCAATGGTTAAAACTGATATGATAGGTTACCGGCATGAAATAAAATTTCTCTTAAACTGGATCGATCAGCATGTGGCTGCAGAGTTTGAAGAATTTTCCATGGGCTTTGCATTCAAAATGGCCCTGGCCAGGTATGCTTCCGGCCCTGGCAAGACCTCCCTGATTATTTCATTGTTTATTATTTTTCCTTTAATTGAAATTTATTCAAAAACCGGTGATCCTGATGTGCTTAGTAAAATATTGTCTTTTGAAAGCCTGCTCGAAAACAAATGGATGAAGTTTGAATCTGAAGACAAGCTGTGGTACTCCTACCTTCCCAAACAAAAAGATGAAGTGTACAATGCAACTGCTAAAGTGGGCAGGTTTTATGCCGGTCTTTACAAAGTGCACAAGCAAAAAAGATATCTTGAAATAATAGAAAAAGTGCAAAATTATCTTATCAGCGTTCAGGAAACAGACGGCCGCTGGAAATATTCTGTAAAAGCTCCTTATGTAGATAATTTTCATACGGCATTTATACTGGAATCGATATTCGAAATGAACCAGGTTATGGATAAAGTGAGGTTCAGGGAGATGTTCAATAAGGGCTTACAGTATTATATTAAAAATTGTTTTACTGAATCGTTCAAACCATTGCACTTTTCCAAGCTGCATGGCACCCATGACGTGAGAAACAGGTTGCTGGGCACCGAAATACGGGATTGTGCCAACGCCATTATATTCTTTTCAAAAATAGGCCGCAGGGAAGAAGCAACCAAGATCATGGATTGGACCAGAGCAAATTTTTATAATAAAAAGAAGCATTATTTTTCATTTTTCAGGAATGAGTTTTTTACAAACAAAATATATTTTATAAGATGGCAGGCATGGATGGCGCTTGCAATAACAGAATACCAGCAATTAAATAAAAATATTTCGAAAGTTGTTAACTTATTATACTAATGAGAGCAAAAATTAGTTAATCACTAGTATGAAGTATGTATTGAAAGGTAATAGCTAAACATGTAAAACTGTTCGAACGACTGATAGATAATATGTCAATTTAAATTCACATAACACCGGCGCACTTCAAGATAAAAGATGAAAAAGTTTAAACTGGTACTTTATTATTTATTTTTTTCAAAGCTTCCCAATTCGTTCTGGCCGGGTGGTGGTTTGTATAACAGGCTGCGCATCTTATGCCTTAAAAGTGTGTTGCATATAGGCAGAGATAACAAGATACAAAGATCGGTTTATGTGGGTAATGGTAATAATATAGTGATCGGCAATCACTGTGAGATAAATGAATCGGTAAGGCTTGATAACGTAGAGATGGGCAATAATGTAATGATAGCAAGAGAAAGTATCATTCTTGGAAAAATGCACGAAAGCGATGGAACGGATATACCCATGAATGAACAGGGCTGGAAAGAAGTAAATAAAACCTACATAGAAGACGATGTATGGTTAGGGTTAAGGGTGGTTGTGATGCCAGGAGTAAGAATCAGGAAAGGCTGTATCATAGCCGCCGGTGGTGTGGTTACAAAAGATACGGTAGCATCCGGTGTATATGGTGGCGTTCCGGCTAAACTTATCAAGATAAGAACGTAGATGAACAACCCGCATTTGAAATATGGATCGCCGTTAAGAAAGGTTGTTGATTTTGCACATTTTTTTTACCTGGGTTTGTTAAATCATTTTTTTAACAGGATACCCAGTTACCTGATCCGCAAACTGATATTCCGGTATTGCTATTTTATGAAGATAGGGAAGCGTTCCAATTTACAGATGGGCATCAGGGTGTATGCACCCTGGAAGATTTCGATCGGTGATAATTGTTCTATCGGGCATGACAGCTTGTTGGATGGAAGAAGGGGAATAACCATTGGCAACAATGTAGATATCGCGGGCTATGTAAGGATCTTTACTTTGGGTCATGACCTTAACGATCCAACTTATAAAACAACCGGTCAGCCGGTTTTCATTGAAGATGATGCCAGCATATTCACCGGTGCCTATATTTTGCCGGGAAGAATTATAAGAAAAGGATCGGTGGTGGCGCTTGCCTCCGTTGTTACAAAAGATACGGAGCCCTGGTGCATATATGGCGGTAATCCGGCCAGGAAGTTAAGTCAGCGAAAGATAGATAAGTTAACCTATTTACATAATTATAAAAGATATTTCCACTGATGAATTAAGAAGCGTTGCAATTCTGATCCTTAATCCAAAACTATCCTTTATGAAAATCCTGATCGACATTAAACATCCGGCACAGTTAAACCTGTTTAAAGGTTTATCGAAAGACCTTGTTGAAAACGGCTGGAACGTTACCATCAGCTACCTGAACAGGGGGAAATTACCGAATATCATTGATAGGGAATACAGTGAATTCAACAGGATCGCCATAGGCAGCAGCCGTGGCAGCAAGTGGTCGATATTCTGGAATGGTAATGTAATGCGGACGTTAAACTTTTTCAGGCTTATCTTTAAGCACAAATACAATATCTGTATTTCTGCAAGCAGCATTCCTTTGGCTTATGCCTGTTATTTTACATCCACACCTGTTATACAGTTTTATGATGATCCTGAAAGAAAGGGCATCAACCGCATCAACTCTTTCCTATCCACTAAATTATTTTTTCCACCGATCGTTGAAGCTTCCAAAAAAACGGGAATTTTTAATTGTCTGAAAGAGTGGAGTTATTTGAGCCCTGAAAGATTTGTACCTGACAAGGCTATTCTCAAAGAATACCGGTTAAAAGAACATGAATACGTTTTCATCCGTGAAGTAAGTAATAAATCATTTAATTATTACAACCAGCAGGATGCCATCGTATGTTCATTCGCTTACCAGTTAGATCCTCGTATAAAAGTTGTTTTGTCGCTTGAAGATAAGGCGATAGCAAACAAGTATCCGGCTCATTGGATTATTCTGAAGGAACCGGTATCAGATATACATTCATTAATGTTTTTTTCCAAGCTGATCGTGTCTTCGGGAGACAGCATGGCACGTGAAGGCGCAATGCTTGGCGTGCCGGCTGTTTATTGCGGCATCAGGCAAATGAAAGCCAATAAATTGTTGGAGAATGAAGGTGTTTTACACCATTACCCTATTGAGAAAGCCGTTGTTCCAATAAACAATTTCATAGCTGCAACCTTTGATGTGTGCAGGCAATATGCAACGCGTGAAAGGCTTAAAGATAAATGGGATGATATGGTTGGGTTTATGAACGATCAAATCAATATTTTTAAAAAGTAAACCATGAAAATTTCCATCTTCGGATTAGGATATGTCGGCTGTGTAAGTATAGGTTGCCTGGCTAAAAATGGTCATGAAGTAATTGGTGTGGATGTTCAACCGGTAAAGGTTGATCTTATTAACCAGGGTCTGGCAACCATCGTTGAAAAAGATATCGATGTTATTATAAAGGAACAACATGAAAAAGGCGCTATAAGAGCCACGCTTTGTTATAATGATGCCATTATGAATTCTGAAATGAGCATCATATGTGTAGGAACACCCTCCTCTTCTACGGGCCATCTTAATCTTTCCTATATATACCGCACTGCGGAACAAATCGGGGAAGTGTTGAAAACCAAAGATTCGTTTCATGTAGTGGTAATAAGAAGCACGGTGATGCCGGGTACGAATAAAAAGATCGGGCAGATTATTGAAGCGTTCTCCGGTAAAAAAAGAAATGAGGCTTTTTCTGTTATTTCAAATCCGGAATTTCTCCGGGAAGGTACGGCAGTGAAAGATTATTACAATCCGGCTGTAACCGTTATTGGTGGTGACAATGAATGTGCCATCAAGAAAGTATCATCGCTTTACCGCGACCTGAAAGGAACCATCGAAATAACTGATGTTGAAGTGGCGGAATTAATTAAGTACGTTAATAATTCCTATCATGCCCTTAAAATAACCTTTGCAAATGAAGTGGGTAATATCTGCAAATCGATGAAAATTGATTCGCATGTATTGATGAGCCTGTTTTGTAAGGATACCAGCCTTAATATTTCGCCGGCTTATTTCAAGCCTGGTTTTGCTTATGGGGGTTCCTGCCTTCCAAAAGACCTTGGCGGATTGGTAACACTGGCCCATGATAATTATATCGTTGCTCCGTTATTAAGCAACATTGATCATTCCAATGAGAACCAAAAAAAAATAGCTTTTGAAATGATTGCCCGAACGGGAAAAAAGAAGGTTTGTTTTATCGGTCTTAGCTTTAAGGAAGGTACGGATGATTTGAGGTACAGCCCTTCTGTTGACCTGGCGGAAAAATTAATTGGTAAAGGCTATTGTCTCACCATTTTTGATCAGAATGTTCATATATCAAAACTGGTGGGTGCAAATAAAGCTTTTATCAATGAGCACCTGCCTCATTTATCTGAGCTGATCAGTAACGATGTGCAGGAAGCTATTTCAGTTTCGGATATCGTGCTGATCAATCATCGCAATTTTAATGTGGATGCTTATTTCGATTTACTTAAAGATAAAATAGTGATAGACCTGGTGAGAGTGGGATGGAAACATGATAAGAAGAATTACGAAGGCCTTTGCTGGTAAATTTATTCCGGCAGTTGCCTGCTTTCCGGCCATAGCTTGGGTTATGTCTGGTAGGTAGCAGACTGCTGATAGCCCGATATATATAATCCGATACCTGATAAAAGTACTACGGTATTTTTTGAAAACTAAACCCTATGTTATGATACGTTCTGACAAACGTTTAAAGCTGCTGTACGCGGCTGCCGATCTTTTTACGCTCTTTAGCGTTTTTACAATTGTTAATTTAATTTTTCGCGGGAACGATTTTGTGAGCCAGGATTATCTCTTCCTGGTTACCTTATCGCTGGTATGGATCTATTTAACCTCGCGCAACAAAGTGTATTTTCTTCACTTACATAACACGCTTAACTTCAGGTTAAAAAATCATTTAAAAAATCACCTGCAGTTTATGGCGGTTTTATCGCTGCTGTATATTCTGATAGGTGTGCCTGTTTATGCAAGGGTACATTTTGCAACTTTTCTGGCTGCTTTTCCTATTGCCGATACACTTATTAATTATCTGGCTTATTTATTTGTAGGTCACCTTCGCCGTAAGGGTAAAAACATAAGGAAAGCACTGGTTGTAGGAGCAGGCAGAACCGGTATTCTTATTGATAATTATTTTACTAATACCCCGGATCTGGGATACAGGATAATAGGCTTTCTGGATGACAACCCTAAAGAAGAAAGCCTGCAAAAAAGAATACTGGGGCCCATCTCTCAGATAGGAGAGATTCTTAAAGAAACACTGGTGGATGAAGTGTTTATCGCCTTACCCACTCATCTGAATGATACCATTCATTCCATTGTTGATAAAGTAGATTACTATGGCATCAGGGTCAGATTGATTCCGGATTATACCAGTTTGCTTGGAAGAAAATATAAAACAACAAGTTTTGGGAACATTCCTATTATCAACATCCGTGAAATTTCGCTGGACAGGCTCAGGGTGGCGTTTTTGAAGCAGGTGTTTGATATTGTTTTTTCACTGGCGGTACTTATAATGCTGGCGCCTCTTTTATTATTACTGGCTATAATTATTAAGCTGGAATCTTCCGGACCTGTTTTATATTGTCCGATAAGAATGGGTCAGGGAGGCCGTCCGTTTAAAGTATATAAATTCAGAAGCATGTTTCAGAATGATGCTGCCTCCGGCGGCAAAATTTCAACGAAAAAAAATGATATACGTATAACACGGGTGGGTCGAATTATCCGTAAGTACAGTCTTGATGAGTTGCCGCAATTTATAAATGTAATAAGGGGTGATATGAGTGTTGTAGGCCCGCGTCCTCACAGGATATTCCTTAACCAGGTAATGCAAAAAGAAGTGGATCATTATATGGTCCGTCATTACATGAAGCCCGGCATCACGGGCTGGGCGCAGGTTAATGGCTGGAGAGGCCCCACTGATACCGAAGAACAGCGAAACAGCCGTACGGCGCATGACTTGTGGTATGTTGAAAACTGGACACCCTTACTGGATATAAAAATTCTCTACCTCACCATTTTTGGTGAAAAGACGTTTAAGACAGCGTTTTAGTTTTCATAACCACAGAGGAAAAGCCGGAGGTAAAAGAAGAGATTACACAGAGGAGTTCTCTGTGTAATCTCTTCTTTTACCTCCGGCTTTTCCTCTGTGGTTATGAACTCCAACAACACGCTAACTTCAAGCCGCGCTTCTTTTCAACAACTTTA
>CAXSIE010000025.1:15693-21616 GCA_964237295.1 uncultured Flavihumibacter sp.
TAAACATATTCGGTAAACCGAATGCAGGTAAGAGTACTTTGCTCAACTCATTAATGGGAGAAAAACTGGCCATTGTATCTCATAAAGTGCAAACCACCAGGCATCGGATTAAAGGAATACTCACTGAAAAAGACTATCAGATCATTTTTTCCGATACGCCCGGCATCATTGAACCCAAATATAAATTGCACGAAAAGATGATGCAGGCTGTTAAAAGCGCTCTTGAAGACGCTGATCTGGCTTTGTTAATGGTGGATGTATTTGAGAACCTGGAAGAATGCGATGCTATTTTTTCAGCCCTTCACTTAAAAGTGCCGGCAATCGTCGTGATCAATAAAATTGATGCAACGAATGAGATGAAGGTACAGGAAGTGATTGATTTTTTTGAATTTAAAAGTTATTGTAAAGAAGTTGTTACAATATCCGCATTAGCCAAAAGAAACATGGAAGGGCTGATGAAAACCATTTTGAAATACATTCCTGAAGGGGAGCCTTTCTTTGAAGATGATAATATCAGTGACCTCTCTACAAGATTTTTTGTTGGTGAACTGATCAGGGAGAAAATTTATCAGTTGTTCCAGGATGAGATTCCATATCATACAACAGTTATCGTTCAGGAATACAAAGAAAAGACCACGCTTATTAAAATCAGGGCTGAAATCATTGTGCAGCGTGAAACACAAAAAGGAATTATTTTGGGTGAAGGTGGTAAAATGATCAGGCAGTTAGGGACGGAAGCAAGAATGGAAATTGAAAAATTTATAGGTCAGAAAACTTTCCTGGAATTGTTTGTAAAAGTAAGACCAAAATGGAGGGATAACGATTTGCATTTGAGAGAGTATGGGTATAATTAGTCAGCAAACCTTATAAGTGTTTTTTTAACCACGGAGGAAAAGTCGGGGCAGCACAGAGGTTACACAGAGGAGCCTTCTCTGTGTAACCTCCGTGCTGCCCCGGCTTTTCCTCCGTGGTTAAAGAGCCGTTCGAACGAAGTTTCTTACTGAAAACTTAAACGTTATAACAAAAAGTAGATAATCAAAACAACATACATGTCCGGATTTACAGTTGCGATAGTTGGAAGGCCCAACGTAGGGAAAAGCACTTTTTTTAACAGGCTGCTGGAACAGCGTAAAGCGATCGTTGATGATATCAGCGGTGTAACGCGAGACAGGCAGTATGGGGTGGCCGAGTGGACCGGCAAAAGCTTTAATGTGGTAGATACCGGGGGCTTTGTTCCGAAAAGCGATGATATTTTTGAAAAGGAAATAAAGAAGCAGGTTTTAATAGCTATTGAAGAAGCAGATGCTTTGATTTTTATGGTGGATACTACCACCGGCATCACCGACCTCGATCAGGCAATGGCTGATCTTTTGCGCAAAACGGCCAAACCGGTTTTCCTAACCGTAAACAAAGTGGACAACCATGAACGTTTGTTGGAAGGCTCGGAGTTTTACAGTCTTGGTTTGGAAAAAACATTTTTTATTTCTTCCATAAGCGGAAGCGGAACAGGTGAAATACTGGATGCTATCGTTGAATTGATTGCCGACGATAATGTTGCGGATGCATCAGAATCGCATCTTCCCAAGTTTGCTATTATGGGGCAGCCCAATGTAGGCAAGTCTTCACTGCTCAATGCGCTGGTTGGTAATGAACGAGCCATTGTAAGTAATATAGCCGGAACAACCAGGGACACTACATCCACTCACTATAATCTTTTTCAAAAAGAATTTATTTTAATTGACACAGCCGGCATCCGTCGTAAGGCAAAAGTCAGTGAAGACCTGGAGTTCTACTCTGTTATCCGTGCCATTAAAGCGATGGATGAGGCGGATGTTTGCTTGGTGATGCTTGATGCCACCAAAGGCATTACAGCACAGGACCTCAGCATTTTTGGTCTTGCAGCCAAGAAAGGGAAGGGCATTGTGCTGCTGGTGAATAAGTGGGACCTGATGGAAAAGAAAACCAATACCTCACGCGATTATGAAAAAGAGCTGACTCAGAAAATTGCTCCCTTCACCGATGTTCCGATCATTTTTATTTCTGTAACAGATAAGCTTAGAATATTCAAAGCAATTGAAGCGGGGCTCGAAGTATTTGAAAACCGCAGTCGTAAGATACCAACTTCCAGGTTAAATGAAGTGATGCAGAAAGCCGTTGAATCTTATCATCCGCCGGTAGTCAGGGGCAATGCCGTAACAATAAAATACATTACGCAGTTGCCAACGTTTGTTCCTTCTTTTGCTTTTTTCACCAATTATCCAGATGATATAAAAGCTCCTTATAAAAACTATCTGGAGAATCAGCTGCGTGAAAATTTTAATTTTAAAGGTGTTCCCATCAGGATTTTCTTTCGTAAAAAATGAGTTGAGCTAATGAGATTGTTCAGTAGCGGCAGTTTTAAGTAGGCAGTAGTAAGAAGGTATTGATTCAACTATTAAGTTTTTATCCTGCTAATATTATTTATACATTTATAAAGAGATAATACACTTAAAACAAATGTCATGAAAAAGTTTTTAACACTAGTTACATGCGCTACGATAATAATAGCCTGCAATAATTCAGGAGATACAAATACACCCACTACTTCCGCTTCAGATAATGATACCGTAAATAAAGCTGTTATTCCGCCGCCTGTTGCCCTTGATTCACCTTCCAATCCGTCAGACAGCGCAAAGGTTAAAAAGGCTATGAGAAAGTAGTTGTTTACATTTATATAATCGGATTTCCTCTTTCTTTAATCGGTTTACTGCTGATATAGATCTAAATCCGGTAAATTTAGTGCGAAAGCTTACTGTTGTTTTTTTCCTGCCAAACGGTTAATAATATTTTACTTATGAAACATGTACCTGTTACTTTGCTGTTGTGCTTATTTATAAGCCTGTTTGCCAACGCTGCACCCAAGTATTGGGTAGGTCCTAATAACGGCAACTGGAGTAATCCGGCTAACTGGTCGAATGTACTGAACGGCCCTGGCGGTGCTGCTGTACCCGGAGCGCAGGATTCGGTATTCTTTTCTTACGATACCTCGCCGCTAATTCATGTGGATCAGTCACCTACCATTGCTTCTTTGCAAATCAAAGGTACTGTTACGTTGTATGCGTCAACGCCTGTAGTATTTACGATCCTTAATTCTCTGGCTATTTTCTACCATCAAAGCCTGAAAGACAGCACCAGTGAAAACGTTCCGTTTAACATGGTATTTAACGGTGCTACAGGTGCAACGGCTGATATTAAAGGCGACTGGATCTTCGAAGGTGGCGTGCCGCTGAGCAGCAGGTTGAATGCCGGGGCAACATTTACGGCCCAGACCGGTGCCGTTGTAACAGTTTCCTCGCTATTTGATGCCAGTTCAGGTTATAACAGGTACCAGGATTATAATGGAGGCCAGGTCATTTTCAAAAAAAATACGGGCACTATTATTTCCAATAAACGATCCCTGATATTTACTTACAATACCAATTATGTTTTAGACAATGACCTCGATGCCTTTATCCCACTGTCTACATGGTATGACGATCTGTTAACGCAATACTCCTATGGCAGTCTTCGTGCTCCGGGAGCTTCCATTCAGATCGCAACAAATATGGATAAAATTCAATACCCTGAAGATTCGCCGGTATTAACAAGACTGATTTTGAACCTTACTGCCATCAATTCAGATGTAGATCTTGCATTGCCAACCGGTACCAGGATATTCGGCAACCTGGAGGTGTACAATACCAATGGCCGTACACTTACGCTGCTTGCCGGCACCGGCGACACTTCAGCCGTTAATGTTGAAATAGGTAATTACGGGTCGGGAAACGGTAAATTGTTTATCACCGGTAACAATACGAAAGTAGCCCTTGCAAGAGCTTCCGCTGCTAACCCGTCAACAAACTTCAATCTGCGCGTTTGGCAAGATTTTAGCCAGGCTGGCGGTAATTTTTCTTTACAGGATTATAATGGAGCAACAGGGCTTACTACACTGGAGCTCCGTAGTAACCTGATTCAAACCGGGGGTACTTTTTATACGAACAGTACCAGCAACGATGCTACATTCACGGTTAGAATGAATGATCCGGCTTATATCACAGGGCCTTCCGGCAGTTTCGAGTCATTAAGAAATATAAGTATGAGCAGCGGCAGCATTGACAACGACAACCACAGGGTTACCTTAAGAATCGAGCATTCGGTTTATATCATCAATGGTTATGAATCTAATTTAAACGGCGTGGCGCTGTTGAGTCCCCTGCAGGTTGGAAGGCTGGATCTGGTAAGGAGCCCGCTAACTACCACGGCAGTAAACGTGATAACGGTAAATGATCCAAGCCCCGATGCTATTACGATAGGGGGACCGTCCAGTAGTTATAACGGCGGTTATGCATCCGGAAACTCAGCTACCAGTTACGTTAACGGGCCGATAAGAAGGGCTACCAATTCCACACAACCTTACTTCTTTCCTACAGGCAAAGGAAATTATTATGTAACAGGAAGAGATTTCGCCACCTACGCGAATTCTTTTTTGTATGATTCCTGTTATGTAATTCCAACTTCCAGCGCTCCTTCGGTGTACCAGGCGGAATACTTTAAAAACAGCTACAGTAACCTTGATGTTACAGCGCCACTGGTGGGCGTTTCACAAAATGAATACTGGGATTTTGCAAGAATTTCAGGAGCCGATGCACAGGTGAAATTTAAATGGCGTGCCCCGGTAATAGCATCAGCAGGCAGCAGCACCCTGGTAGCTGCACATTACGAGAACGGCCATTGGGTATCCGTACAGGGATCAACGATAACACCCTGCGCGCTTACCGACAGTTTCATCGTTTCAAAACCTTTATCCAACTTCAGTCCCTTCACCTTCGGTTATGTAAGCGATGTTAATATGCCGGTTATTCCTGCTATTCGTGCTAAAGGACTGGCATACAAATTCTACCAGGGCGATTTTACAGCCTTACCTGATTTCAATGCATTAACTCCTGTCGCGACCGGTGTCAGTAATAATGTCAGCAATGACGTAAGGCCTGCCGGTACCGATTACAAATATGCAATTAAGTGGGAAGGTTTTATTACTATCACAACCCCAGGAAGCTATACATTTGAAACCATATCGGATGATGGCAGCAAGGTTTACTTTAATACTCCATACTGCCTGAATGCAGCGCCGGTGGTTGACAATGATGGCATACATAGTGCTGTTTCAGCTAAAGGAACCATCAACATTACCGCAGCCGGTACTTATCCGATTACCGTAACTTATTTTCAATATTACAGCGGTCAAACAATGCAGTTATACTGGACGGGTCCTGGTTTCTCACGGCAAGCCATACCTGATTCGGTATTAAGCAACTCCGGCGGATCAACTCCGCCTCCAACAGGTGCCGGTTTAAATTATAAATATTATGAAGGGGACTTCAATGCACTTCCTGATTTCGGCACGCTAACCCCTGTTAAAACAGGCAATACCCCGAATGTTGACATCAGTGTACGCCCTGCAGGTGTAAACGATCATTTTGCATTTGTATGGGAAGGCACTATCACCATCCCAACCACAGGCAACTATACTTTTGAAACCATTTCTGATGATGGAAGTAAGTTGTATTTAAATGGAAGTAACCTCGTTAATAACGATGGTTTACATGCAGCATACCCGGCGACAGGATCAGTAACACTATCAGCAGGTACGTATCCGATCTCCATAAGCTTCTTTGAAAAAGATGGCGGAGAAGCCATGCAGGTATACTGGTCCGGTCCGGGCATCAATAGACAACTTATTCCTGACGCCGCCTTTGCATCCGGAACCGGTACCCCTCCACCAGCAAGCGGCGGATTGACTTATAAGTATTATGAAGGTGACTTTAATGTGCTTCCTGACTTTACCACCCTTACTCCGGTTAAGACAGGAGTAAGCGGTAATGCCGACATCAGCGTAAGACCTGCA
>CAXSIE010000026.1:0-10204 GCA_964237295.1 uncultured Flavihumibacter sp.
ACAGACAGGTTATCGATATCATTAGGATCCAGGCGTTGCAGATCATCGGCTGTACGGGGAATACCGTCAATAACTACTAAGGGGGTTCCCATTCCGCGAATGTCAAAACTGTTGTTGAATGCCCCTGGTTCTGCCGTTCTTTGAGTCACCCGCACGCCTGCGATTTTACCTGTTAACATGTTTTGAACATTTTCATTCTTGGTCGTGATAATGTCCTCCCCTTTAATAGATGAAATCGCCCCGGTCAATGTGGCTTTCCTTTGCGTTCCATAACCAACAACCACCACATCCGTGAGAGAAGAAGATGCCGGTGCAAATTGAACATCAACTGTATTTTGGGTGGTAACACGTACTTCCAATGTAGTCAATCCCACATAAGTAACTACCAGCGTTCCACCTTTATTCGGTATACTGATTTGAAAATTACCGGAGGCGTCTGTTGACGTGCCTGAAGTATTTCCTTTAAGCACTATGCTGGCCCCACTAAGCGGTTCCCGTCTTTCATTGGTTACCTTTCCACGTATTACCCGTTGACCCTGAGCCCTAACAGATACGGAAGTAAGCAAAAAGATAAGAATGCAGACCGCCAATAAATAGGAGAAGCTACTTAGTTTGGGCAGATAATAGATATGGGGTTCTCTACCATCGGTGTTTGAGGATTTTCTCATAATAGCAAGTTTTGTTTGGTAAATAACTTTGTAATACTTAATTATCAATCGGAAACAGTAAATACCGCCTTTGCTTAAAATAAGCTTGACAATTACAAATTGAGGAGTACGGAAATCAACAGTGTTCAAAACGAGTTAAGTGTATGCTACATCATCAATTGATCCTACTAACTACTTTCTTGCAGAACATTACTCGTGTAGTTATTAGGCTGCTGAATTAAAAAGATGCCGGTAATAGTTTTTGTCGATAAAAAGGACAGGGGCAACCGGAAACAGTTAGTTTTTTTCATAAGCAATCGTTCTTAAACTATATTAGATTGGTAAACCGCTTGAGGAAACGATACTAAAAATATAAAGGCTTATTGAATAAACAAAATTATTTTAAAAGAAGGTTGCCGGATATTATAAATTGGCATCAGTTTTTTAAAGCCGGTTATCAATTGGTACATTATCAGTAATAAGACAATATATTTCAACTACTAGACGACCCGGGTTTATATCTTAACTTAAACATTAAATGAAAACAATAATATTTCTATGCGGACTGTATTCAATTGCTTTTGCAATCTTCCATATTCTATTTTGGAAGCTATTCAACTGGAGTAAAGAATTGAAAAAGTTGAGCTATGCAAACAAAGCAATTGTACAAATATTAAACACAAGAATAATTTATTTCTTTCTATTCGTTGCTTTTATTTGTTTTATGTATCCTGACGAGTTATTAACTTCTAATCTTGGAAAAGCGTTTTTGACAGGCATTGCTGTATTTTGGTTAGGAAGGACAATTGAGCAATTTGTATTTTTAAAAGAAAAAAATAAGTATGTTCACATTTTGACTTTAATTTTCATAGCTGGTACAATTCTATTTGCATTGCCTACAGGTTTAAAATATATTGTTGAAAAATAAAAGCACCATTTTAAAACTGTGACACTTATAAAACAGGCATTGAATTATACAAGCCTTACTATCATAATAATGCAGTTGTTGTTTTCTGTATATATCAATTATAATTGTAATCGTTTACGGAAAAATGATAAAACCTACACGATCTTAAAATATTTACTTCGTATATTTAATCACTAATAAATATCTTCCCAATGAAAAAATATCTTTTACTCTTCACCGTGTTGTTCTCGTGCATCAAACTGGTAGCTCAACAAAATGATATCGTAATTAAAGATGGGCATGTTATAGATGCTAAAAACAATATCGATGAAATAATGGATATTGCTATAAGTAATGGCCGGATCGTAAGGGTAGCTAAAAATATAGATGCCAAAGGCGCTACCCAGGTAGTTGATGCCAAAGGCCTGTATGTAACGCCTGGTTTGATAGATATTCATTCCCATAATTTTTTTGGAGTGGAACCTGACCACCAGTACGAAAATGGCAATCTTGCCTTGCCTCCGGACGGGTTTACGTTTCGTAACGGTGTTACTACTGTAGTGGACGCAGGTAGCTCCGGCTGGCGTACGTTTCCTACTTTTAAAGCTCAAACTATTGATGTAGCTCAAACAAGGGTATTAGCTTTCCTGAATATTGTCGGGGAGGGAATGCGTGGTGGTTACGAACAAAATATCAACGATATGGATTCTAAAATGTCTGCGCTGGTGGCTAAACGTTACAGCGACATCATTGTTGGTTTTAAACTCGCGCACTATGAAGGCCACGATTGGACGCCGACAGACAGGGCTGTGGAAGCAGGCAGACTGGCCGGCGGAATACCTGTGATGGTGGACTTCGGTGGCAGCAATCCTACCTTGTCGATTGAAGAACTGTTCATGAAACATCTTCGTCCCGGTGATATTTTTACGCATTGCTTTGGACAGCTTGCAACCAGGGAATTTATTGTTGATACCTCGTCGAAGAAAGTCAAATCATTTGTTTACGACGCCCGGAAAAGAGGTATTATATTCGATGTCGGGTACGGAGGTATCAGCTTTGCCTATTCGCAGGCGATACCGGCCGTTAAAGAAGGATTTTATCCTAACTCCATAAGTACTGATATTCATGTAGGAAGTATGAATAACGCTATGAAAGACATGCTTACTACCATGTCGAAATTTTTGGCAATGGGAATGGACCTTAAATCCGTAATTACCGCCAGTACCTGGAATCCTGCGCGGGAGATCAGGCACGAGGAATTAGGCAGCCTTACCGTTGGTTCCGTAGCTGATGTGGCTATCCTGAATGTCAGGGAAGGAAAATTTGGCCTTTTCGATTATACAGGTTATAAAATTGCCGCTACCAAAAAACTTGAATGCGAGATGACCATAAGAGATGGGAGAATAGTATATGACTTGAACGGCATAGCAAACCCGGTTATCGTTCCTGTACGTAGGGGATTCACACGTGTAAGATCAACTGACTTGCATTAACAGACTTACAAGCATGACAGGTCTCCTTTCAGCGATAACAAATACTTGCTGGCAGTGTTCCAAATAGCCATTTATCCATTCCGGCTTGATATTCGCAAAACATAGCACATGATTAAGATGACATTGCTGGCGATAATGTTTTTTTTACAGGCGGTTTCTCAACAGTCCGCGGCTCAAGTCGTTAAATTGAATTGGGACAAACTTCAGGATGTTCCATTCGAGCAAAAATATATTAAGGAAATAAAAGGAACCATGTTGTTCCCGAGATTTCCAATGACCATTAAAATCCTGGAAGGCACGGTTGTAGAAATTGAAGGGTACACAATTCCTATAGATATGAGCGGACTAACAATAGTATTGTTCGCCAATCCCTATGCGGCGTGTTATTTTTGTGGTAAAAGCGGGCCGGCTTCTGTGCTTACTGTAAAGCTGAAGGTTAAAAATACAAGCTATCATACCGATGATTATAAAACGTTCAGAGGCAAACTACATCTGAATGCAACCGATATAGGCGAATTCTACTATGTATTAGAAGGTGCGGTAGACGTTACGAAGTAATAAATCATAACATCACTTACCTGAATTCGGGTTGAGTGCTTTCGTCCGCTGTTTCCATACCTACAGAGACTTTAGAAGGGTATAACGTTGAATCTTCTTTGATGATTCCCCTGTCATATTTCCAGTAAAAATCCCGCAGGTAGTATCAGCATCCGTTAAAAAAGTTACATTTTTATCTTCCCGGTTCCTGATCTTCGAAGGTCTTCAAAAGATAGTTTTAATCGTATGTGGAACCGCTTTGCTGGAGAACTTGCGGTATAACCCATATGCTTTCTTACCATAGAAGATCAGGCATATCACTTTTTTGCCTTCTACAATAAGCAGGCAAAGCATCCCAGATAAATTTCCGGCTTGAGGTCCAGGCAAAATCCCTTACATTGTCAGCCTTAAATATCCATGTTTTCTTTTGTTTGCTTCTTTGCTTTTCCGCAGCTTCGGCTTCCTCCAGCGTAACAATTTCCAACGGTTCTTTTACTGTTTGGGCTTTTTGCCATCCTGTGAATCGCTAAAATATAATTTACAACAACGTTGCAAATGTTAAAAGTTTAATTATCTTTAATTTATGATTGCGAATCGCCTCATAAAAAATAAAAAAATAACTGCACTTTTTTTTGTGGCAGTTATGTTTTTTATACAAGGCGTGCAGGTGTTTCATAAGCATTCGCCAAATTTATCTTATGACTTGTCAAAAAATGAAATTGGATTAAAGTACCATCAGGCAAATCAGCATCAGGTACTTTGTTCGATTTGCATTTTTCAATTTTACAAAGATTCGGATATTACCGATATTTTTATTTATACCAGTCCACTGATTGGTTTCGTATCAAACTGCAGGCAAGTAATCATTTCATTTAAATGCAGTTCTCTTCATTTTGTTTCGGGTAGGGCTCCTCCTTGTTATAGTTAACTTATTCTGATATTTACACTTGTATGTAATCACTTGTTGTATTCAAAACAGTTCCAGGGGATTTTTATGTTGATAAAATCTCTGTTAATTCCCGAACAATCGACTCGGACACATCGATCATTACTTCAATTATCACGAATCATAATGAACCAATGCCGGTAAAAATTTTTTGCTTATCCGCATGGTGTAGCTATGTCGGGTAGTGATACCGGGATTGTTGAATTAAAAGGTAACAAATCAAAATATATAAAACTGGATGGGAAGCAGCGTTTCCATTGCTAAATGAAGAACAAATTGCAATACCGGCCGTCCACTGTATGAGCAACCAGTTGATTTACGAAATTAATTTCAATCCTGAATCTGAATGAAGTATTTTCTATTGCTGTTTGCCTTCCAACCCTTTTTGTTATCTGCTCAAATAAAAGTTATAAAAGGAACCGTTCAAAATAATAAGGAGAAATTGATACAGGGTGTATCCATAACTTTAGAACAAACCAGTTATGGAACAATTAGCGATGATTCCGGCGCATTCGAGATAAGGCATCTTGAAAACAAAGAGTATTCACTTATTACTTCGGCCATTGGATTTCAACCAGTAAGAAAAAAATTAATTTTCATAACAGTGATGCGGTTCATTTGGATATAGTTCTTATAGAAACGGCGAAAGAATTGGAAGAAGTGCAGGTAAGTCAATTGTCAGTAGCCAGGGAATTGCAGCAATCTCCACAGTCAGTAGCAGTAATTGATGCAAAGAAGTATTATAACAGACCTGAAGGTGCTATCAACATTATCACCCAGGCTGCCGGCGTACGAGTGAGACAGGATGGAGGGCTGGGCAGTAATGCTAATTTTTCTATCAACGGCATTGCCGGAAAGCAGGTCAAGTTTTTTATCAACGGAATTCCCGCGGATTTTTTAGGTGCAGGTAACAGGATCAATATACTACCTGTAAACGCTATTGACAGGATAGAGATTTATAAAGGTGTTGTACCGATCGAGCTAGGGAGCGATGCGCTCGGCGGCGCTATCAACGTTGTAACCAGGCAAAACCTTTCAGAATATATCGATGCTGCTTACAGCTATGGTTCATTCAACACACATCGGGCTAGCATCAATACCTACAGGTTATTAGGAGACCATTTTTTTGTGAATGCCGGTGGCTTCCTAAACCATTCCGATAATAATTATAAAATCAACGTGGATGTAATTGATGAATTTGGCAACCCTCATAAGCAAACAGTAAGGCGTTTCCATGATAACTATAAAGACTATTATGGAAATATGGAAATAGGTGTGAAACAAACTAAATGGGCCGATCTGTTGAGCATCAATGCCTCCTTCTTTTCAATGAATAAAGACGTACAGAACAACATTGTGATGACAGAGCCTTACGGACAAGTAACGCGCAACGAACATACCTGGAATGGTGGACTTAAATATGTAAAACAGAACATACTTCCCAGACTGAATGTGTCATTCTATGCCGGCGGCAGCAATGTGAAAGAGCAATTCATAGATACTTCACTGAATGCGTACACATGGGATGGAAGGTTGTACCAGAGAAGAATTTCTTATGGAGAAATCACAAGTTCCCGTACGGATTTGCTGTTTACGACAAATAACCTGGTAGGAAGGATAAATTTAAATTATGCAATAGACAGTAACAGCAGTATCAACCTTTCCATGACTGGCACCTGGTTTCACCGGCTGGGAGAAGATACCATAGCCGCTGCTTACTTTGGAACTGATTTTTATAAGAATCCGGTTAGCATGTTCAAAAATACAATCGGACTTGCTTATCAGCGGTTTTTAGTCAGTCATAAATTAACCAGCATTACTTCTTTGAAATATTATATGTACAACGCTAAAGGATTCACCATAGAGAATATGGTTTTTACTCCAGGCTCTCAAACAAAAAAACAAGCCGGCTGGAATGAATCGCTCAGGTGGCAATGGAACCGGAATATACTTACTAAACTTTCTTATGAATATGCTACCCGCTTGCCGGATGATGCGGAAGCATTTGGTGACTTCAGTCTGGTTAAATCCAACCCTTCAATAAGGCCGGAAACGAGTCATAATATGAACCTGATTTTCCAGTACAACAAATCTGATTTCAGCGCTGCGCTTAATGGTTTCTATCGCCTCACTAATAATATTATCTTTTTGCGGGTGTCTCCGCGCGTATCACAATATCAGAATTTGCTTAAAGCGCAGTCGGCCGGATTAGAGGCAGAATTAAATTACAAACCCCTTCCCTTTCTTTCTTTGTGGTTAAACGGTACTTATCAAAACATCATCAATAAATCTAAAAAAGAAAATACCGGTAACATTGATGATCGTTATTATAATTTGCGCCTGCCCAATACACCTTATATTTTATCTAATGGTGAAGTACAGGTAACTAAAAACGATTTCCTTTCAAAAAACCATACCCTGCAGTGGTGGTATGGGGTAAATTATGTGCATTGGTTTTATCTCTACTGGTCGAACGACGGCTTACGCGATACCAAGTCTACGATTCCTACGCAATTTGTTCAGAACACCGGTGTTAGTTATTCATTAAATAGTAACAAAGAAGCTGTCAGCCTTGAAGCCCATAACCTTGGTGCTGCAAAAGCTTATGATAATTTCAGTGTACAGCTCCCCGGTAGATCTTACCAATTTAAATTCAGAATATTTATTAATCAATAATCAAACAACTCAAAATGAAAAAGCGTTTTTATTCCGTAACTAAAACCTTACTCGGATCTATCATCTTTTCTTTCACACTCTCTTCGTGCGACAAGGATGTAAACAGCAGCTCACAAACATCCACTGATGCCGATCAATATGCAATTTCTATTATTGGGGGCACTTCCAGTGCATCGACAACTTACATCCAGGGAGTGGCAAATTTTAACATGGCAACACTAGGTACCACGAATGCAACGGAGCTTACCGGTAATGGCTATTTAACTACATATAACGGAGCGGGATACGTTCAGGTATACAACTCTCCAGCCACATTAACCCGGTACACTTTTGATAAAACCGGCAAGGCAACACAGAATGCCCAGTTGATGGTACCCGGAGCAAAAACATTTTCAACAATCGAGTTCGTTAGTGCAACAGAGGCTTATGCTTCCGTAGCAGGTGGCCTGGCTAAGGTGGTGAAGTTTAATCCAACTACCATGGCGCTTATTTCAACAATAGACCTCAGCAGTATTTTACGTGCCGAGGCGCCGGTAATGTATTATCTGGGCATGAAGGCAAGAGATGGAAAACTTTTTATGGGGATATATTATGAAGGCACCGGTTTCGTTGATAAATACACCGATACCGCTTATGTGGCAGTAATTGATCTTGCGACTGCAAAAGTGGATAAATTGATTAAAGATGCCAGGACAGGAAGTATTTTTTCAGCCAGGAACACTTTTGCCCAGGATGAAAACGGTGACATTTATGTGGCAGGGTTTGGATATACTAACAGGCCAAGCGGAATATTGAAGATCAAAAAAGGCGCAACTGATTTTGACCCCTCCTACTTTTTTAATTTAGACGCCACCGTTGGTATGAAATGCCGAGGCATCGCTCTGTTCAGTAACGGGATGGCTTTTACATTAGGTCTTGTTAACCCCGCAGATGACTATGAATTTAGCGGGCCATCGTTTAAATACTATAAGATTGATGTTCTCAAAAAAACAGCTGCCGGACAGCTGGGAACACTGCCAACTTTATATGGTTCGAGCGGCATTTTTATGAATGCTTTTGATAACAGCAATATCTTATTGTCCGTTTCCACAAACGCTGAAAATTCAATTTATTCTTATAAGATCGCTGATGGCACTGTTGCAAAACAGGTAACACTTACCGCCGGCAAATTAGGCGGATTCAGCAAGTTAAAGTAACTGTCATTTAAAAAAATATTAATATCCGTATCCTATGAAATACCAATTATAAATGATTTGCTATGCCATTTGTTTTCGATTATCAGAAGGTTATACGGCCTAATTTTTTGATGATCCTTTAAGAAAAACTAACACATGTTTAATACAATCTTTGAACTCGCTAAAAAAGAATTAGTAAACGTATTCAGGAGTAAGGTAATTCTCATAAATGGTTGTATAGTTATCTTACTGCTTATGATAGCGTCCTGTGGAGGTTATCAGAATTACAGGCATATACTCGATGTGAGAACAAAAGCACAAATCGAAAAACGGCAACAATGGTTACACCAGGACCCAAAGCATCCTCATATTGCCGCTCACTTCGGAACGTTTGCCTACAAGCCTAAAACAGCGTTAAGCCTGATAGATATGGGACTGGATAATTATTCTGGAACCTACGAGTATCTTGAACCTCATCACCAGAATGATTTTGTTTTCAAACCATCGGAAGAGAACAGTGGTGCCATTCGATTCGGGCAATTATCAGTGGCCCTGGTGTTACAATTGCTTGTTCCATTACTCATAATTTTTATGGGATTCGCAAGCATAACGGATGAAAGAGAAAACAGTACTTTAAAATTATTATTCAGTAATGGAATTTCATTAAGAAAAATAGCTTTCGGAAAAGTAATCGGATTATATACCGCTATGCTGCTCATACTTCTACCTGCCTTGGTACTTACCGGCCTTTACTTTTTCATGCAAACGGCTGAATCAGGAACTGAATTATTTGCCAGGGCATTGTTGATGGGAATTACTTACAGTATTTACTTTTTAATTTTCACGGTATTAACTGTTTTTGTTTCTGCTATATGCAAAAAATCAAGAAGCGCTTTACTGGTTCTGTTGGGTTGCTGGATCTCGCTTTGCATTATCATGCCTAAAGCTGTTGCTAATATCGGAGACAATATATATGCATTGCCATCGCAATACGCATTTAAAGAAGCCATCCAAAAAGATGTTAGTAATGGTTTAGATGGGCATAACTCAAAGGACAAACGTGCAAAGCTGATTGAAAAGGAATTATTAGCCAGGTATCATGTTGATTCAGTATCAAAACTGCCATTCAATTTTGAAGGATACATTATGGAGGCGGGTGAAGAATATAGCAGCATGGTGTATGATAAATACTTTCACCGGTTACAGCAAACACTCACAGATCAGGATAAATTCGGAAGATTTGGCAGTTTCATAGACCCTTACCTGGCTATACAGAATATTTCAATGGGGTTGTCTTCAACAGACATATTTTCTCATATTGATTTCCAGCAACGTGCGGAAGCTTATCGAAGGGGCTTTGTTCAAACGATGAATGAAGATATGAAGGACCATTCCCGGCTAGGAGATTGGAATTATAAAGTCAGCAAGGTAGTATATGCATCAATACCTGATTTCAATTATAATATAATACCCTTATCCGGAGTGATTGCTCAGTATAGTATTGAATCAGGCGCATTGTTACTATTCCTTATTGTAATAACAACGCTCATGTACACGGTTCTTAATAGAATGTCAATTTTATATTTATAATTTAATATGCTTAAAACAATTTTCCGGCATGAGTGGGTGTTGCTGATACGAAACAGGCTTCAGCTGTTTGTATTGTTTCTTTTTACAGTAGCAGCTTTGTATGCAGTGTACTATGGAAATGCGGAGATATCAAAACAACAGCAAACGATTAAATACATCAGGCAACAAAATATAGTTGAGCAAATTAATCTGGTAAAGGGTTTTAATGCGGACACATCCACCGCTGCGGGTAT
>CAXSIE010000026.1:10214-16849 GCA_964237295.1 uncultured Flavihumibacter sp.
TCCTTCCAAGGTTCGGTTTTTTCTCAATTTCTATGCGATCAGCGATCCTACCGCCTTTGCGAAGTTATCAATCGGACAAAGGGATATTTATCCATATTACCTCCAGTTAAACGCACAGAACCTGTATCTTCAAATGTTCAGGTCGGAAATATCGAATCCAAGGAAATTACTTGCAGGAAATTTTGATCTTGCCTTTGTTATCATTTACCTGTTACCGTTACTCATTGTGGCATTCATTTATAACCTGCTTTCATCGGAAAAAGAACTGGGAACCTTTGCCATGCTAAAGACTCAACCCTTATCAATGCGGGCAATCATTCTCTATAAATGGTTTTTTTATTTTGTAACTATTGCATCTCTAACCGTTATTGTATCAGTATTAGGGTTTCTATGGAGCGGAATTGGATTGCAGCTATACAAAGGCATTGCATGGTGGTTATTTACTTCGCTTTTATATACCGCATGCTGGTTTTCATTAATTCTATTGATAAATTCATTCAATAAAAGTTCCGCTTTTAATGCCATGTGGTCTCTTGGATTGTGGTTATTGGTTTTGATTATTATTCCTTCCATATTAAACCTTGCCATAACAGATAGAAAACAGGTAGATGCAACACAACTTACTGATGCCATTCGCCGCCAGCAGGGAATGAGTGAAACAGACAGCGATATGAAAAAAATTGTTAGCAGCTTTTACCAAAAATTCCCTGAATATAAAGCTGATACTACATCCAGGCAAAATTTTTTACCTTTCAAGGCATATGGGGCATTCGTTACCTTTAAGGATATGGAAGCCAAACCAAAAGTTGACAAATATTATCAAAGCATTAGTGAAAGAAACAGTTTGATATCACGCTTTGACATCATCAGTCCCGCCGTAAATACACAGAATATTTTAAATGCAATCAGTAAAACAGGAAGGGAAAATTCAATTGATTTCACAAATTCCATCGTATCGTTCCACAGGCAGCTAAGCCGTTTTACCTTTTTACCGCTATTTGGCGACAGGTTGATGATAAAGAAAGATTTTAGACATATCCCTGAATTTAAATTAACCGAACAACATAAAAATACGGGTCAAATAGTAAGAGGACTTTCATGGCTAGGAATGCTATCAATTATAATACTTGCTATTGGTATTTATAAACTAAACAGGATATAATTACTGCATAAAATTGCCAGTATAATAACGTTAACCAGCTCCTGACTTTATTTTGCTTATTCCAAGATGACTACCAGTATAATACCCTGCATGCTTTCTGTGCTTTAAGCGTTGACCATACGAAACACTACAGGATATTAAAAGGAGTGATACAAGGTCAATCCCTATTCCTTTTAAATAGTTTCCAGGTATAACTTTTGTAAATCAGTAGCAGATATGCTGGCGGCGCTTAAGGTATGCACTAACTGCCCTTCTTTCATAATTCCAATGGCAGTACCAATATTCACTGCGTTGAAAATATCATGCGTTGCCATCAATACTGTTTTACCGCCAGCACCCAAACCTTTTACTATTTCTGTAAACTCCTGTGTGGCCTTAGGATCCAATCCACTTGTAGGCTCATCCATAAAGATCACATCAGCATTTTTCGCCAGTGCTATTGCGATCCCTACTTTTTGGCGCATTCCTTTGGAATAAGTGCCAAGCCGTTTTCTTTGCGCCTCTTTAGCCAGCCCGGACTTAGTAAGGAAAGTACCTAACATGTCATCTGAATATTGAAAGCCAGCCAGTTTGCTAAAAAAATCAAGATTTTCAATGCCGGTTAGGTTGCCATATAGCATAACTATTTCCGGTATGTATGCAATAAACTTCTTAGTTGCATTGCTGGAAATTTTTACTTCCACACCATTAATTTTTGCAGCACCGGAAGTAGCTGGTGTAAAGCCAAGAAATAGATTAATAGTAGTGGTTTTGCCGGCGCCGTTTTGTCCGAGTAAACAAAATATTTCACCTTTTGAAACCGTTAAATTCAACTGAGATAATGCAGTATGCTCACCATAAATTTTAGTAAGACCAATAGCCTCTAACATGCCAGTAATATTTAGTATGAAAAAATCCGGGAGTAAGCCGAACACCAAGCAAATAAATTTTTACAAACAATACAATTACTTGTATTTGCAACGTTATTGCAAAATAATGATAAAACATAATTATCTTACATGTTTTAGAAGAAAAAGTTGGACTATAATTTGGAAAGTAGTTTATTAATATCCTATGAACATGCAGATGGTTGTTTTTAAAAAAAAACAAAGCATTGATTTAATGCAGGAAAGGTAATTTTTACTTATTAGCACATTAAAAATTTCAAACTCTTATTAAAAAGACAGTAAGAGCAAAACCTTGCATAGGAATGAAAATTAAAATAATTTTATTTAATAAGCATCTGACAACGTATAAATAAAATCATTATAGGAATTACTCAACTTAAGTTTACCACTCATCTCAATAAACGCATCATTAGGATAATCAATTTGCTTTTTTTTACATAAAACAATTATAATCGTCTCAATGCCTGCGCCACTGCAGAAGAAGCAGGAACTGTTTGGATTTCTTGAAAGTGCAAATTTCCTGCTCCCGTATTCCATTGGTATTACAAATCCTTTAATTGATACAAGGTGCCCATTGAGCTTTTTTAATGTATCGCTAAAATCCGGCACTCAAACGTATCCGTTATTTTTTTCCTGGCAGGTTTTATTAAAGCTGATGTTGCCGAGCATTTGCCAGTTCAGTTCGATAGGATGAAGCCCGGCTTTATCGTACAGGTAAAGTCCAAGGCTGCAAATCAATACTGCTGATAAAAAATATTTCCGAAGCATTGACATTTCCCTTTTAAGTATAGCTAATTAGTGTAGCATATAACAGGCAAGCTGTTAATAGGTAATGTTATGTTCAACACACCAGCATCAGCTTGCATTAATTTAACTGAATCTTTTTAATCTCATCAAACGGAAAAGGGAATCCAAATTTCCATTCCATATTATTTAGTTCTATAGCCGTACATAAGCATGCGTTTAACTGGCTGGTAATAACTCCCTTGTTCAAATTTTGACCAATAATAACTAATTCAATATGCCGGTCGCCAAACTCTTTATTCCAGTTTTTTTCAATTTGTTTTTGATTATCAACATAAGCATTAAACCTAAGCCTTTTTTCAATTGGCATGGTACACCACCATATTCCGGCTTTTTCCGTATAAAAAATTCCCCCTGCCTGGTTCCAGTTATACACCTTTTCCGGACAGGATGCCAACCAGAAAATCCCTTTGATACGGATAATATTATCCGGCCATCCGGCATTTATAAAGTCATATAACCTTTCTTTATGAAAGGGAATCAGGCTGCGATAAACAAAGTATGATAGTCCATATTCCTGCTTTGAGGGAGTAGCATTAAATTTACTTAGTTCGTTTATCCACTCCTCATTTTGAGTAATTCTATTGAATTCAAATAAGTTGGTATTAAGAAGATAGCGTAAATCCACTTCGCCATAATTAGCTTCAAGAACAATTGCTTCAGCATTTAACTTTCTTATCATCACTTTTATTAAAGTAAGGTGCGAAGCTGATACCAATCCAGCTTTATTAATGACAATTACGTTGGCGAACCTTATCTGTGCATTTAAAAGATTAGCTAAAGCCGGATTTTCATCCTTAATTACCTGTGGTGAAATAACTTTCAGCAGTTCTTTATTGCAATAATCTTTTAAAAAATTATAGGCATCAACAATTGTTACCAAAGTATCAAGACGGCATGTACCTGTTAAATCAATTTTATATTCATCAGAAGGATAACACAGTGCCTGTGCTACCGGTAAGGGTTTGCTAACACCCGAGCTTTCTATAATTAAATAATCATGCTTGCCTTTATTTGCAAGGCTTTCAATTTCATTAACCAAATCCATATGTAAATTACTGCAAATGCTACCGTTGTTCAATTCGATCAGATGATCTTTTGCACGGTTTAACTTTCCATTACGAAGCATTTCCGCATCCAAGTTTACTTCACTCAATTCATTTAAAATTACTGCTACATTTAAATCTCCTTTAATTTTAAGAATGTGAGAGAGCAAAGAAGTTTTACCGGCTCCATGAAAGCCGCTTATAACAATTACAGGAAGTTTTTCCATTTAATTATATATTATATGGTTTATAGAATCATCGTTTTAATCTTTTATTAATGCCATAAATAATAAATAACCAGGTTGAAATAGCAGAAATACTTAAAGAATTTTGTGGTTATCAATTAGCAACTTATAAGAATATACTGGCAAATGCTTAAATTCATTGACTGTTAGAAACTGTTTAGCAAGCGCTAAAGACTACAAATAATTTCTCCATAGTCAACTGCTTTAGTACATAAGACCTCGAAGCCGGTTATATTTTATTGGCAGCCTTAAAACTATTGTGATTTTAATTGAACGTAAGTAGTTACATAATGCAAGGCGGACCTCTGTCGGGGAATATAAAACCTACTGAAGTAAGAAAAAATTTTATAGACGGAACATTGTAAATGATGTTATAGAATGAAGCTTCTATTACAGAAAAAAACGAATTACCTCCACCATCTTTTATATAATGGTAATCACAGATTTGGCAATGTGCGCTTACTGATGTGGTATGACTACCCATCTTAATACCATCATGTGAATGAAAAGCCTTAGCAGTATGAATAAACAGGAATACGACTATTAAAACAATAGCAGTGACTTTTTTATGCAGTATGGTTAATGAGATAGAGATGAAACAAAAATAAAGTATAAATTTATAATTGCAACGTTGTTGTAAAATATATATTTTGATTAATAACCGGCTTCACACAAATTCCCTTAAATAAAGAAGCATTTCTTGTGCTGTTAATATATGTGTATTATTAAAAAATTGTATTAAGTATCGACCGATCCTTGCTTACAACGACCGATCTTTTCTCGCACAGCCTCGCATGTGTTGTTGAATTTTTGTATGTCATAAATACTGCTTACTATTAATAGCAACTTGACTAGATCACCTTTGAATCTGCAGGTGGATTTTGTAACTCTGAAAGTGTCATGATTTTGCCAAACATTCCCATTCTGGTCCACATACATTTCTTATAACGATATATACAGGTGCAGGATGTTTTACGTATGGCGCTGTTAAAATTTATAGGTAACGGTAAGCATCACATTTCTTGGTGTTCCCGGAAATAACCGCAAATATGTTTGTGCGCCTATCCAATAGGTTTCGTTCGTTACGTTATTTATGTTCAGGGCAATTTGCACACTGCTTTTACTGGGCGTATAGTAAACAGCCGCATCAAGCAAAGTATAAGCGGGCACCATAAAAGATCTTGTAAACCAGGGAACTTTATCACCGCTGTATTGAAAGCCAAGCCCTACACCCAAATCTTTTAACCCGGTGCCCTCCGCAAAATTATATCTTGTCCAAAGGTTGGCACTGTTCACCGGTGTGTTTTGTTTCCTGGCGCCGATTAATGAAGGGTCCTTATCATTACGGATTTCCGCATCTATATAACTGTAGGAAGCATTCACCTGCCAGTTAGGCAACAGGTAACCAATTATATCCATTTCAAACCCACGGCTTCTTTCAGCACCACGTGTTACCAATAAATCAGGATTAGCAGGATCGTTCGCGCTTATCAGTAAATTCCGTTGGTTGATTTCATACAAGGCTGCATTAACATGAAACTTATTATTGATCAAGTCGGCTTTTAATCCCAGCTCTTTTAAATCGCTTGTTATAGGCTCGAACGTACTTCCTGCTGGCGCCGCTACCGGCAGCAGGGTAACCGTGTTTGCCTGGGGTTGAAAACCTTCCAGGTAAGTAGCATAGATATTTACATTCCGATTCACCTCATAAGTAAGTCCCAAGCGTGGAAGCAGTTTTGATTTTTTTACTATGATGGCATTCGCATCTTTGTAATTGGTAATATCTTCAAACCAATCATTCCTTACACTCAGCAACAGATTAAAACGGTTCCACTTTAATTGTTCCTGTATATATAATGCATCCGACCTTGTTAGCGCAGCAGGCAAAGCCGCTTTGGCAAGAACATAATCATTAATGTTCCTGATCGTGTAAACCGGATTGGTTAAATTGAAATAGTCAACATTGGGTCTGGGTATTTGAACGCCTCCAAAGGAAATGGTTTGGTACTGCGACTGGTTAGCCGGGTTGTATGTTGAAGCAGTTCTTCCATCGGTTAATAAAAATCCCCTGGCGGTATTCTGGCCGC
The DNA here is from genome assembly GCA_964237295.1 of uncultured Flavihumibacter sp. Taxonomy (GTDB): domain Bacteria; phylum Bacteroidota; class Bacteroidia; order Chitinophagales; family Chitinophagaceae; genus JADCRZ01. Next base: position 16,446 of record CAXSIE010000026.1, read on the forward strand.
CACCTTTAAATTTATGCGTCTCAATAAGATCGTAGCCTATTAATAGCTTATGACTTACAGTACCTGTTTTTGCATCGAAATTAAAATAACTGTTAACGTTATCGGTATTCCAGAATTGCTGTCTCTGCACCATCTGCATAGCTGCCAGGGTAGGTATAGGCTGGTTTTTAAGATCTACACCGAATGCGTTGGTGGTTCTGTGTTCCAGCAGGTCTTCCGTCCAGGTTTGCTTCATATAGGAGGTAACGAAGCTGGTACTTTTAGTGAACTTATGTGAAAGGTTGCCCTGCAATATCACTTCCTTTGATTTGAAAAAATCGTTTGGAGCGCCGAGATTGAAACTGATAGGTGTGCTGTTTAAATCTGTTTTGCCTGCAATCGCGCCGAATATAGGCTGGCCCCTG
>CAXSIE010000026.1:16895-21134 GCA_964237295.1 uncultured Flavihumibacter sp.
AGGGCGGTTTTGTCATTAGGAATGTATGAAAAACAAGGCGATAACAGTAAGGCTTTCTGATACTGCAGGTCCCGGAAACTCTTTGCTTCCTGGTAAGCGCCGTTAATCCGATACAACAATGTTTTTTCTTTATTTAACGGGCCGGTAAAATCCAATGTGCCTCTTATCGTGCTGAAACTTCCAACACTCAGGCTTATTTCTTTTCTATCAACGGCTAATGGCTTCTTGGTAACCAGGTTGATGCTCCCGCCTGGATCCACGCTTGAAAATGTAGCGCTTGCCGGTCCCTTGATCACTTCTACTCTTTCAATATTACTTGTTAACGGCTGATTAAAGTAATATTGCCTTGTACGCATGCCATTAATTATTGCACCTTCTTCGTTCTGACTTATTCCACGTATAGTAAACTGGTTATAATAACTTGTTTGTATTACACCACTGGATATTTTAACGGCATCTGCCAATTGGAAAGCCTGCCTGTCTGCAATCAGCTCTTTGGTAATAGTAGAAATAGATTGAGGAATGTCTTTGTTTAAAGAAGCGGTTCTGGTGGCAGCAAATGAATAATCACTATTGTATTCTTTTGCATTACGGCCTAGCACTTCTACGGTTTGTAATTCTTTAGATTGAAGTATTAAAACAGCTGTGTATTCTTTTTTTAAAAAGCCTTCATCAAGCTTTATCAGGTCTGTAAAAGTTTCGCTACCTACAGCAGTAATAGATACAGTATAGCTTCCTCTCTCAAGCCCCGTTATAGTGAACGTTCCATCTGCACTGCTTATGGCGTTCTTTGAAAGCGATTTATTTTTAATAATGATAGTAGCTCCACTTATTAAATCTTTTGTTTCAGAGACAACCTTTCCTGATAAGCTCATTTGCGACCAGGCAACTGTGCTTGCAAAAGCAACTAAAATTGCAGTAATTAAATATTTCATTATTAAGGTTATTAGGCTTTATTCTTTCAATAAATATTATTGTGATTAAGGACCTTACTGGTCAATACATACAGACACACAAAGGATCTTTAAAACGCTACTATATAATTACAGTTATGACCGGGTATTTTTAAAGTTAATTCCTTGCCAGACCAGTATTAATTTCAGTTCTTCTTTAATGCACCGATTGTTAACAAACAGTGTCAGTAAGAACTTCTTCAACCGTTACAGTCTACGCATAAATGGTGGAAACGCCTACGTTAAGCAAGATTTATAATAAGTAGGTCTTATTCAAAGCAGCAGCGGGTGGTCCCTTGTTTGAAAATCCAAAGCTGGGTGCTTCAGAATCCATCTCAGAATAATTAGCTTTTGGGGAGCTGAAAATAACTGGCGGATTATAAAAATGACACTGGTTAATATCAATGTAGAATGAATATTGGTGAGAACAGATTAAACACTCATCTGATGATGTGAACGTTTCTGCTGAAACAACAATTTTGGATTTGTCCTTATTTATGAAGCGGTCAGCACCATTATGTGTCTGTAGATGGTGATGGTGCCAGAACTGTATCGGAGTTGCTATAAAAAGGTATAGCAACAGCAGCATTGCAGCATACAATTGGCGGTATGTAGGTAAAGCAGTCAATTAAAAAAATACAACATTGTTGCGAATATAGTAAAGGTTCTTCCTTAACCAATTGTTTGAGGTACTTTTTTTCAGTAAACTTTATAAAGATGGTATAATCAGAGAATGATGATTGTATGAATTAAATTATATAACACCAATTAAAACGGTTACATTTGCAACATAGTAGCAAAGATAATTGTCTAAAACACCATTTATAAAAAGTATTTCGGCAGCAGTAATGCTGGTAATATTTACATTCAGCATAACTCCAAAAAGGATTCTGCATGATTTGTTCGCTAATCATAAAGATAAATCAGGTTCCTTTAATGCTGGTTCTGATAAACTTCAATTAACCAAGGCAGCATTTTATTGCCATTGTGATGATCTTGTTTCCACATCTCCTTTTGAAGAAATTTATAAAACCTTTGGTTTACAAGCGCCTTCAGTTTTTATAGTTCACGATGAAAATTACGCTTACAGTTACGTATTCTCCACTCAGGTATTTTTTGAACTAAGGGGCCCACCGGCTTGTTCTGTTATTTAGTTTGATCCTTTTGCTTAGAGATCAAGGTGTAAGATCGTTGGCTTTTGCCAGAGCATCCATCACTTACAATTACAAGTAAAACATCCCGTAAACTGTTCTCCGTTATATAACAACTAATCAGCAGGTTTTCTGACCTGTATAAGAGCATTGTTTTCTTATTTATTTAATTCCTTTCATTTTGAAGCAAATCATTCTCCTGGTGTTTCTGACGCTGGTATATGTGTCCATGTTTTCGCAGGACTGTACAATAAGATTGTCCGGACATATCGAAGACAGGGATACCAGACAAAAACTGGTAAGTGCTACTGTTTCCCTTATAGAACTAAACAGGACCATTGTTACCAATGAAGCCGGTGACTTTGATTTCAACAATATATGCACAGGCAACTATACCTTAAGGATATCACATGTTAATTGTGATACGGTGCTTAAAAAGATTATTTTATCAAAATCGGTGCATGTAGATATTGAATTGCTACATGCAGTGAATACATTAGGCGAGGTAACGGTAACTACACTAAAGGGTATTCAAAATACAGGAATAAAAAAGGAATTATCAGGAAAAGAGTTAGAAGAAACAAGGGGGCTTTCGTTGGCGGAAGCATTAAGTAAATTGAACGGCGTTACCTTACTGCAAACCGGTGCTACAATTTCCAAACCCATTATTCACGGGCTGCATAGCAGCCGTATACTGACCATTAACAACGGTGTGCGGCAGGAGGGCCAGCAATGGGGAAACGAGCATGCACCGGAAATAGACCCTTTTATTGCAGACAACCTGGTAATAATTAAAGGGGTGGATGAATTACGTTACGGCTCTGACGCAATAGGAGGTGTTATACTTGTTAATCCAAAACCCTTAAGGTATTTGCCAGGATATTACGGTGAGCTTAATACCGCTTATTTTACCAGTAACCGCGAATATGTTGTATCAGGAATGTATGAGCAGCAGTTTAAAAAACAACCGGCTTTCAGCTACCGCTTACAAGGTACTTTTAAACAGGGTGCAAATGTTGCTACTCCGGATTACCGGTTGGATAATACCGGTTTAAAAGAACAAAACTTTTCGATTACAACAGGATGGAAAAAAGAAAAATATAATATCGAAGCCTTTTATAGCCAGTTTCATACTGCTGTTGGCATTTTTTCGGGGTCGCATATAGGTAATCTTACCGATCTTAAAGCCGCTATTGCCGCCACCAGGCCGGCAGATGTTTTTTTAGGTGAAAATACCTACAACATAAAACGTCCTTACCAGGATGTGACACACCGGTTATTTAAAGTCAAAACAACGTTCACTTCCGGTGGAAGTAAGTTTAATGTATTACTTGCTGCACAATTCAATCACCGCAAAGAGTTTGACGTGCAAAGAAGCAGCGCCAGCAACAAAAGCGCTCAGCTTAATCTATCTATACTAACCTTATCTGAAGATGTGTCATGGGATCATGCGAAGGTGAAAAATATCCAGGGCACTGTGGGAGTTTCTTCCATGCAACAGGATAATTCGTATAGCGGAAGGTATTTTATCCCTAATTATTTTGCTACAACTTATGGAGGATACTGGATTGAAAAATGGGCGAAACACCAATGGGAAGTGCAGGCAGGCCTTCGCTACGATAATAAAAAGATTGCTACCAAACGGCTGTTATTTAATGGCTCATTAATCAATCATGACTTTGATTATTCAACACTGGCGTCTTCCTTCAACACGCTTTATAAAATAAGTCCTGACATAAGAGCAAACGTTAGTGTGTCATTAGCGAACCGGGCACCATACGTAAATGAGCTATTAAGCGATGGCATCCATCATGGAACCGCTACTTATGAACTGGGAGACATCAATCTCAAGACGGAAAGATCAGTGAACATTGCCGCAGGTTTCGCTTTTTCAAATAAAGCAAAAACATTGGCTGCAGACGTTACACTCTATAACAACGCCATTAACAATTTTATCTATCAGCAACCTAAGCCTGATGAACCTGTCCTTACAATTGCAGGGGCATTTCCGTTAATAAAATACCAGCAAACCAACGCTCTTTTGCGTGGAGTAGATATAGCGCTGCGTTACGATCTTACCCAGCAACTGCAATTGGCTTCTAAAGTTTCTATACTACGGGCCTATAACCGAAGTA
>CAXSIE010000026.1:21144-21573 GCA_964237295.1 uncultured Flavihumibacter sp.
GACGACTGGCTGATCTTAATGCCGTCAGACCGGTTAAGTAATGAGCTCACCTATAATTTTATCAGAGAAGGCAAACCTGCTTCATCATATATATCGGCTGAATTAGCCACAGTATTTAAACAGACAAGAATACCAAGCGACAAAAACGGTAAGCAGGATTATAAAGCGCCTCCTGCGGGATATACGCTGCTTAATCTGAATGCTTCCACCCTGGTAAATTTTAAAAAGATTCCTGTTACAATCAGTCTGGGTGCCAGAAATGTATTAAATACCCGTTACCGTGAATACCTCAACAGCTTTCGTTATTTCACTGATGAGATGGGAAGAAATTTTAATATCCGCCTGAAAGTACCTCTTGAAAATTTTTTAAACAAACATTCATAGTAAAAAAAAAGTAAATGAAAAAAAACCTTAAAGCCTTATTGGCAA
>CAXSIE010000027.1:0-21249 GCA_964237295.1 uncultured Flavihumibacter sp.
AATGAACGGATCTCTTTCGGTTACAAATTATTAAAGAAGCATTCGGTGCAAACCACCAACGAACTGCTGGCTATCAAAAAGCAATTGAGCGATAAATTAGAGGCGGTTCTAAATATTGATGATGCAATTCTTGAAAAAGAAACAGCGTGCGACAGGTTATTTAAAGAGGCAATAGCTATTGCAAATAAAATATCTGTTAACCGTCAAAAACAGGTAAAGCCGCTCGAAGAAAAAGTGAATACATTACTGGCTCAGGTTGGCATGCCAAATGCCAGGCTAAAAGTTGAAATAAGAAAAGCCGCATCGCCGGAAAATGCAGGCACCCTTCGTTTATATGGTATAGATGAAATAGAATTTTTATTTGATGCCAACAACAGCAGGCAATTTGCTCCGATACGCAAAGTAGCCAGCGGCGGTGAGCTAAGCCGCCTGATGCTGTGCATAAAATCGCTGGTAGCGCAGGCTATCGATCTTTCAACAATGATCTTTGATGAAATAGATACCGGTATTTCGGGAGAAGCCGCCCGTCAGGTAGGATTTATCATGAAAGGGTTATCAGTCAACCGGCAAATAATATGTATTACCCACCAACCTCAGATCGCCGGTAAAGCAGACGCCCATTTTTATGTGTACAAACATATAGTAGGCAATACCGTTAAAACAAATATCAGGATATTATCCAAAGAAGAGCGCATCACTACTATCGCCCAAATGCTGAGTGGAGAAAAACCCACGGCTGCTGCACTTGAAAATGCAAAAGAAATGATCGGCAATTATTAATTATTAATGATAATGGTTAATGATTAACGGACAACTATTATATTGCATGAGAAGTTTCAAGTTTAAAAATCTTTAATTATCAGCTATTATCCGTTAATAATTAGCCATTAATCATTAATAATTATTTATGTCCTACAATTTACTGAAAGGCAAAAAGGGAATTATATTCGGCGCTTTAGACGAAAAGTCACTGGCATGGAAAACTGCCCTGCGTTGCTTTGATGAAGGTGCTGAATTAGTATTGACCAATGCACCTGTTGCTTTAAGAATGGGTGAGATTAATAAACTCGCTGAAGCAGTGAAAGCTCCGGTAATAGGGGCTGATGTTACCAGTATGGACGACCTTAAAAGATTGTTTGAAGAATCTATGAAACATTTTGGTGGCAAGATTGATTTTATCCTGCATTCAATAGGCATGAGCATCAATGTTCGTAAGGGTAAACATTATACTGAAATAGATTACGGCTTTAACCAGAAGTCTTTGGACATATCGGCGATGAGCCTTCACAGGGTACTGCGTACCGCATGGGATATGGATGCCATCAATGAATGGGGCAGTGTTGTAGCGCTGACCTATATCGCAGCTCAACGGGTATTCCCGGATTATAATGAAATGGCAGATGCCAAAGCGTTATTGGAAAGTGTTAGCAGGAGTTTCGGTTACCATTACGGAAGTAAGAAAAAAGTAAGGATAAACACCGTATCACAATCACCTACACGAACCACTGCCGGAAGCGGTGTAAAAGGATTTGACGGATTTATTACTTATGCAGAAAAAATGAGCCCTTTAGGGAACGCGGATGCTGATCAATGCGCAGGATATCTTATTACGCTGTTCAGTGATCTTACCAGGATGGTGACTATGCAAAATCTGTTTCATGATGGCGGGTTTTCTTTTACCGGGGTTACGGAAGCGGTTATCGAGCAGATGGAGAAATAAATTTTAAAAAAAAAGCCACTCGAGATCGAATGGCTTTTAAATATGTTGAACTAATTCTTAATACTCATCTTCATTGAAAAAGAAATCCTCCTGCGAAGGATAATCAGGCCAGATGTCATCAATACCCTCATATATTTCTCCTTCATCTTCCAGTTCCTGAAGGTTTTCCACTACCTCAATCGGCGCACCGCTACGTATTGCATAGTCAATCAATTCATCTTTGGTGGCGGGCCACGGTGCATCTTCAAGATAAGATGCTAATTCGAGTGTCCAGAACATTTTTTATTCTTTAAGTTTTTCGTATAATATTTCGATAAAGAGCCATTCCTGAACGGGTTAACTACAAATAGCTCCCCAATTTTCCGCAAATGTAGCTGTTAAAATGAAACTACCAAATATAACAGAATATTTAACCGCTAAAATTCTATATTAGACCGTTGATAGATAAGCCTGGCTTCGCCAAAAGCATTATTTCAGTACTAACGGTAAAAATGTTAGGTTCGTACATCAAAGGTCAATAAACGAATAAAAAATTACATGCTTACAGCCAGGAATATTCAAAAGTCATACGATAATCTGACGGTGTTAAAAGGTGTTGATGTTGATATACGGCAGGGTGAAATTGTTAGTATCGTAGGGTCTTCAGGAGCTGGAAAAAGTACATTGCTTCATATATTGGGTACTTTGGATAAACCTGATACCGGTTCTATTGAATTAAACAATACACGAATTGATCAGCTAAAAGGTAAAAAGCTGGCGGCTTTCCGTAATGCCAATATGGGTTTTATATTCCAGTTTCACCACTTGCTGCCGGAATTCACGGCATTTGAAAATGCTTGTATTCCCGGATGGATAGCCGGAACAAAAAAGAAAGAAGTAACAGACCGTGCTACTTATTTATTAAAATTGCTGGGACTCGGGCATCGCCTGGATAACAAACCACAGGCATTGTCTGGAGGTGAACAGCAGCGGGTGGCGGTAGCCAGGGCACTGCTTAATAATCCTAAAATAGTTTTTGCTGATGAACCTTCCGGTAACCTGGATTCTGAAAAGGCGAAAGAACTCCATCAGCTATTTTTTGACCTCAGGGATCAATTCCGGCAAACCTTTCTTATTGTTACACATAATGAGGAGTTAGCCCGCATGAGCGACCGGGTACTTAATATGAAAGATGGGCTTATGATAGACAGTTTGAATGTTTAACAGTAGTGTTATTAACCGAAGAGAATATGGAATTACAATCCTGCACTGGTTTTAATATCATTAATAAATGGCTTTCTGAAAAAGGACACCATCCGTTTACATTTCAGCAGGAAAGCTGGCAACATATTATCAATGGTAATTCAGGGTTGGTAAACGCTCCCACCGGTTGCGGAAAAACATTTGCTGTTTTTCTCGGCGTAATCATAGATTTTATCAACAATCATTCTCAAAATTACCGGTCTGCAAACAGGAATGGGTTGCAATTGCTTTGGATCACCCCGCTCCGCGCATTGGCGAAAGATATTGGCCGTGCCATGGAAGAAGTGATTGTTGAATTGGGAATGAGCTGGAAAATAGGCATTCGTAATGGAGATACCGATACCAGTGAAAGGCAGAAGCAAAAACGACAGATGCCGGAAGTGCTCATCATTACCCCGGAAAGTTTACATTTATTGCTGGCGCAAAAAGGCTACCCGGAAACTTTTTCCACGCTGAAAATGGTAGTTGTAGACGAATGGCATGAATTACTGGGTAGCAAAAGAGGCGTGCAGGTAGAACTTGCCATCAGCAGATTGATCGGCATCAGAAAAAAAGAAACAGCATCACAGCCTTTGCGGGCCGGCCTTGCAGCCGCTTCAGACAATCCTTCAAATATTATTAATTATCCTGTTGCCATATGGGGAATCAGTGCTACCATCGGCAACCTGGATCAGGCAATGGAAGTATTGATGGCCTGTAATGGAAGTGAAGGTATTATTGTAAAAGCCCATATCAATAAGCTTATTGAGGTGGAGTCTGTCTTTCCTGATGAAATTGAAAAATATCCCTGGGCGGGGCACCTTGGTTTAAGCCTGGTAGATAAAGTAATTCCAATAATAGAAAAAAGTAAAACAACACTCATCTTTATTAATACACGTGGAATGAGTGAAAGATGGTACCAGGCTATATTGAGGGTATGCCCTGATCTGGCCGGTGCTATTGCGTTGCATCATGGCAGCATTGAACAGGAGCTGCGGTTATGGGTAGAAGACGCTTTGCATGAAGGAAAATTAAAAGCGGTCGTGTGCACTTCAAGTCTTGACCTTGGCGTTGATTTCAGGCCTGTTGAAACGGTAATACAGGTTGGATCGCCCAAGGGTGTGGCCCGCTTCCTGCAACGGGCAGGCCGAAGCGGCCACCAGCCTGATGCTGTTAGTAAAATATATTTTCTTCCCACTCATTCCCTGGAACTGGTGGAAGCTGCCGCCTTAAAAGAGGCCATTCAACAAACGTTTATCGAAAGCCGTGATCCGCGCGTATTATGCTTTGATGTTTTGATACAATATCTGTGTACCCTGGCAATCTCCGAAGGTTTTTATCCTGATTTAATCTTTCAGGAAATAAAATCAACTTACTGTTACCAGGATATTACCATGAACGAGTGGGAAGGCATACTGGAGTTCATAACAACAGGAGGAACAGCCTTACAGCAATATGATGAATATAAAAAGGTAGAGGTGCTTGATGGATTGTATAAAATCAATAACCGGCGTATGGCAATGCGGCACCGGATGCATATAGGAACCATTGTCAGCGACTCCATGCTGAAAGTAAAATTTTTATCGGGCGGGTTTATCGGGGTAATTGAAGAGTACTTTATATCCCGGCTTAGTCCCGGGGATGTATTTACACTGGCAGGTCGCAATCTTGAATTTGTGATGATTAAAGATATGACTGCCCTTGTAAAGAAATCATCTTCAAGTAAATCCATAGTGCCAAGCTGGAACGGCGGACGTGTGCCACTATCCGCTAACCTGGGTTTTATGCTGCGCAAAAAGATCAATGAGGCGGTAAAAGTGGTTGACCCGAAAGTTCTATCGCAGTATAACGGTGTTTTGCCGGAGATTGAGATCAGGGTTTTAAAACCCCTTTTTGAGTTGCAGGAACATCTGTCACACATCCCCCGTGAAAATGAGCTACTTGTAGAGCAGATTGAAACTAAAGATGGATACCACCTCTTTGTATATCCCTTCGAAGGCCGGCTGGTTCATGAGGCCATGGCCGCAATCCTGGCTTACCGCATCAGCCAGATAACACCGATTACTTTTTCTATCGCCATGAACGATTATGGTTTTGAATTATTAAGTGACCAGCCTATACCGGTTGATGATACAAATGTGTACGACTTGTTCAGCGATGACAACCTGTTCCTCGATATTCAAAGAAGTGTTAATTCCAGCGAGATGGCCAAGCGCAAGTTCCGCGATATTGCCACCATCGGCGGATTAATTTTCCAGGGCATGCCTGGTGAACACAAAAAAGCCAGGCATTTACAGGCATCGGCCTCCCTGATCTTTAAAGTTTTTGCCGAATATGAACCCAATAACTTATTAATCAGGCAGGCATATAACGAAGTTATGGAGCAGCAGATGGAAGAAGCCCGCCTGCGTAACATGTTGCAGCGCATTCAGGCCAGCAGGATCGTTATTACTTTTCCACACAGGCTTACACCATTTTGTTTCCCGATAAAGGTAGACAGCATGCGTGAAAACATGACCTCTGAAAAATTAGAGGACCGGGTTAAGAAAATGCAGATACAGCTTCAGCGGTAATTGATGCGATCATACCTTTCTCTTCCTTTTTTCTTTCGCATAAATCTTCTTTGCTTTTTCAAGCAGGCTAATGAATTCTTTTTGCAAAGGATCATTTGGGTCATAACATTCATTTGCAAGCATGATGGTATCGTTCCAGGAAACGTTTTTAAAATATTTTGACTTTTTTAGCAGCGATGCAAACATAATGACGGAGGAAGCAAACTGGTAATTTTTATCAATGCCCCTGAATTCTGTAAAAGCTAACGGACAAGTATAAGTAGCTATGCGCCGCGAGCTGTCTTCCGGGTCTTTATAATTCAGCGTAATGTTAGCCAGTGCTCCGTTAGCATTGGGTGCGCTTGCATTTGCCTGAGCAGCTTTCGGAGTAATTTCAATTACCGCAAGCAAAGTATGACCTGATCCGATTTCTCCTCCTTCCAGTTCACTGGAAGAATCTGCCACAGCATTTACTTTGTTATCAAAACCTATAAGCCGGTATTTTTCTATGAAGTCAGGATTAAATCTGATGTCGAGGTAAGCGTCATCGGCAACGGAATATAAGGTTTGCGTTAATTCTTTAACCATTACCTTTTCCGCTTCTTTTTCATCATCTAAATAAGCAAAATTTCCATTTCCCTTTTTTGCCAATACCTCCAGTTTGGAATCTTTATAATTTCCCATACCAACTCCCAGACACGTCAAATAAATACCTGACTGCCTTTGTTGCGAAATCATTTTTTCAAGCTCATCTTCAGAAGTTTGTCCTACGTTAAAATCACCGTCTGTGGCAAGTATCACCCGGTTATTGCCTCCTTTGATAAAAGTACTTTTAGCAAGCCTGTAAGCAGTTTCAATACCGGAAGCCCCGGCAGTGGCTCCTCCCGGAAAAAGATCTTCAATGGACTTTTCAATTTTAAGCTTTTCTTTTCCTGATGTTGGCTGCATCCATACACCTACCGTGCTGCCATAAACAACAATAGATATGGTATCCTTGTCGCGAAGGTTGTTTACCATCAGCTTAAATGCAGATTTCAGCAAGGGTAACCGGTTAGGCATATCCATAGATCCGGAAATATCTATAAGAAAAACAAGATTACTGGAAGGCACCAGATCCATATTAACCTGGCGGGCACAAACTTTAAGAAAAAGCAACTGATTATCCTTATTCCAGGGACAGGAAGTTACGTGAGAATCAAAACTAAACACTTCATTTTTACCAGGCTGGTTATAACCAAAGTTAAAATAGTTGAGCATTTCTTCCCTGCGCACATTACTGTAGGATGCCTTATCAATACTGATAGCGAAACCGGTTTCAGAAAATTTTTTGGCCTCAATAAAATCATTCTCCAGTAAGTTGGAATAGGTTTCACCGCCCAGCGACCACCGGAGCTTCTCCTCCACATTCATATCCTTGGTAAAAGATACCAGCCGCTTTTTTTGAAGGCTGCCTGATGCGAGCAATTTTAAAATAATGTATTGATACTTGTTATTTAATAGCTGAACGGTTACCGGTTGATAGCCATCCAGTGAAACGCTTACTGAATCGGCCATTTTAGTTGACATGATCCCAAATCCGCCGGAACTGCCCGAATAATAAATATAACCTGTGGAATGGAGCAGCATCTTAACATTGGTAAGCGGTTTATCAGACTCATCTTTTGTTTCTCCACGTAAATAAAATTGAGCATGTAAGCCTGAATTACAAAGCAATAAAATTAATATACAGCATATGGCTTTCAACAGATCATTTATATTAAAGGAAGTTAAAAAAAGATTATTATTCTCCTTACCCTGAATTCATGGAAGTTATTACCGGAATCTATAAGTGTTTCCTCTTCAGGCTGTTCTTCGTGGTTTAAAAATATTCGAACGGCTGGTATCAATTCATACCTGATTTCATGCTTAACTTAATTCTAATCTACCAATTTATAGATTTCAGCAATGTTTCTACCCAATCCATCATAATCCAGTCCATAACCTACCACGAATTTGTTAGGAATAGTAAACCCGAGATAATCTATTTTCAATGGATAAATGCTGGATTCCGGTTTGTGCAGCAAGGCGGCAATCTTTAATGAGGCTGGTTGCTGGTTTTTTAATTGGGGGAGAAAAACATTCAGGGTTTTACCGGTATCCACAATGTCTTCAATAATGATAATATGCCTGTTAAAAAGGTCCATGTCTAAGCCGATTGCCGTAATTACCTGGCCGCTGGATTTAGTTCCTTTATAGCTGGCAAGCTTGATAAAACAAATTTCAGCATCAATTTTTACCTGCTTGAAAAGATCGGAAGCAAACATAAAAGCGCCATTCAAAATAGCGATAAACAAAGGTCTTTTTCCTTCATAATCTTCGTTCAGCCTGGAAGCAATAAGGGAAACCTTTTCAATTATTTCATCAGCGCTCAGATAAGGTTCAAATGATTTATCATGTACCCGGATGTTCGCCATGAAGAAGGTAATTAATAGTTACTTGTATATCAATATCTAGCGTACCTGATGCTTTGCTATCAGCAGGCAATACTCCATTGTTTTCTTCCTGAAAGCTGACGTCTGGTAGCAAAGCATCAATTTACGATAACATCACAATTGGTTGTACGAACCAAATATAAGCGGTTAATTGTTCTTATAAATAATTAAAGACTGGCCTATTTTTACATCCATGGTATCTAATCCGTTCCACTTCATGATTTTTTCCACTTCAACACCATACTTTTTTGATATACTGTAAAGCGTTTCTTTTGTTGAAACAAGATGCGTGGTAGATTTTACAGATAAGGTATTTTCAGTAAAATTGGCAGTGGGCGGTGTTTTTCCAACAGCGCCTCCGACCTGTATAATACCCTTTTCCGGGCTTGTACTTATATAGGTTTTATTTTTTTTCCCGGTTGTTAGTAAGGGACGGGAAACAGCGGCATTTTGCAGGTTTAATATTTCTCCTTCTGCCGGTTGCAGGTCTCCGTTCAGGTGGTTCAATTCAAGCAAACTTTCATAACGGATACCTTCAGACTGACAAATGTCATAAAGGTTTTCACCGCTTTTTACCTGGTGAAATTCAAAATTTCCGATTTTACGCTTACGCTGAAGGTATATCAGCTGCGGCTTTTGAAGGAGGTCATCATCTTTTTCCAGATCATTGAAATCCCATAAGCGGCTTAACGGAATATCATATTGGTCGGCAAGCTTTAGCCAGGGTGTATTTGCGGCTGTGTAAACAACTTTTGTATTGTTGATAGTAAAAATATCCGCAGGATAGGAAACGGTATTAACAGGTTGAGGACCAGCCGCTATCAGGGCAGCTTCTTGCGCAGGTATAATAGCGGGTATAATAATGGGAACCATCTTCTTATCAGAAGCAATAATATGGTCTGAATCCTTCATTCTTCCCAAAGCAATTAATGAGTAATCCTGCAGGTTGTAGGTTCTGATCAGGTTGATAAGAATCAATGAATACCTGATATTGGTGGCGTAGCCCGCTTTTTTTAAACCATAGGCCCATCCTTCGTAATCTGTAGGGTCGAGGTCAAAAAGAAAAGAATAGCGGGGGCTGTTTTTTAAAAAATCGGAGTGATCCATATAAGAATCTTCAGGATCCTGATAACTCCTGAAACATTCACCTTTTGAATCGTCGTCATGATATACTTTATCACCGTTCCAGGCTGCCTTGCATTTTATGCCAAAATGATTGTTGGATTTTAAAACAAGGTCGCTTTTGCCGGCTTCTGTTTCATGTATCCCCTGGGCTAACTTAATAGCGGCAGGAACGCCGGTACGCTGCATTTCCTGCATGGCAATGTCTTTGTAAGTAGCGATATATGCGAGAATATCCGCCTCTTTTTGCCCGAATATCTTAGTGAACGCAGTTACACTCAGTAAAAAGAAAATAATAACTCTACGTTGCATGCCTGAATACTTTTATTTTTTAATGATCATAAGTAAGCCATCCCTGATGGTTAATAATACTTTTTCTACTGAATCATCCTTAAATACATATTCGTTAAAGGCCTGTATGGCTTTTGCACTTTTTCCTTCCATTTCATTTTCCAACACCTTCCCGTGAAACAAAACGTTGTCCGCCAATATTACACCACCCTTTTTCAGCTTTGATACAATCAATTCATAATACTGAATATACCCTGTTTTATCCGCATCTATAAACACCAGGTCCCATTGTTCATTCAGCTCTGGTATAATTTGTAACGCATTGCCGGTGTGCAAAATTATCTTTTCCTGAACATTAGCCACGTTAAAATTTTCCTGAGCAAGCTTAGCCTCTTCCGGCCTCAGTTCAATAGTATGCAATTTACCTCCGGGCTGCAGCCCTTTCGATAAACAGATAGCGCTATACCCGGTAAATGTACCGATTTCCAGAATACGGCGTGGCTGCATGATTTCACTGATGAATTGCAAAAACTTGCCCTGCAAATGCCCGCTTAACATGTGAGCCTGGGAATGTAATTGGTTTGTAGATGCTGCTATCATCCGCAGCGCTTCATCTTCCGGAGTGGTAAATCGTTCAGCGTAAGCCTGCGCAAGTGGATGAATCAGATCCATTTTAATGATTAACTGTTTTCTTTGAAATAAGTAACAAACTTAAAAAGGTTATCAGGCCGTTTACAATGATTAATTCTTCAGCAAATACATATCCTCCTAACAACTGTTTTGAATATTTATCAAGGAAGAAACAAACAAGTGGCGACAGGATGCAAACAACAGGAGTGGCTTTATCTAAAACGGATCTTTTTTTGGCAAAAAGTGAAAAAGCAAACAATCCTATTAACGGACCATAAGTAAATGTAGCTACTTTAAAGATGGCACTTACTACTGAGGCGTCGTTTAATGCATTGAATAATAAAATAACAATTAATATTAAAACTGAAAATGCAACATGCACCAGGTGCCGGGTTCTTACTTTAGAGGTTACCTTTTCATTTTGAGGT
The DNA here is from genome assembly GCA_964237295.1 of uncultured Flavihumibacter sp. Taxonomy (GTDB): domain Bacteria; phylum Bacteroidota; class Bacteroidia; order Chitinophagales; family Chitinophagaceae; genus JADCRZ01. Next base: position 10,436 of record CAXSIE010000027.1, read on the forward strand.
TTATCGAATCCTAAAAAATCAATACAAAAGGAGGTGGTTAATGCCGTTAATGCAGAATCAGTGGTAGCAAAAGTAGCTGCTGTTAACCCAAGCATGAAAACGATTGCAGGAATGCCTTTGAAATGATTTAAAGCTATCTCCGGAAATAAATAATCAGTTCTGGGCCTGTGCGTTAACGGATCAAGCGGAACGGCAATACCGTTTTTATTGGCATAAATATATAATAACGCTCCTACGCTTAAAAAGAACAGATTTACCACAACAAAAATGGATGAAAATGTAAACATGTTTTTTTGCGCATCCCAAATATTCTTACAGCTTAAGTTCTTTTGCATCAGATCCTGATCAAGGCCGAACATCCCGATTGTTACAAACAATCCGCCCAGAAATTGCTTGGTAAAATGAAATTTATTGGATGCAAAATCGTTAAGAAAAAATATTTTTGAATAGCCGCTATGTCTGATAGTATCGAAGGCTTCCGGGATATTAAGGTGCAGGCTTTTACAGATAAAATATATGGAGAAAAAAACAGATGCTACCAAAAATACTGTTTGCAGCGTATCTGTAATTATAATGGTTTTCAAACCGCCCTTAAATGTATAACCCCAGATTAATGCCAGACAGATAACAATTGTTATCCAGAAAGGCACATTCATTGAGTCGAAAATAAATCGTTGTAAAACTATTGCCACCAGATATAATCTGAATGAAGACCCGATGGTTCTTGAAAGCAAAAAAATTGCCGCTGCTGTTTTATGACTTACTTTTCCGAGCGTTCGTTCAATCACTTCATATATAGATATCAGCTGCATCCGGTAATACAGCGGTAAAAGCACTGTTGCCACCACTATATATCCTGCTACGTTGCCCAGAATAAACTGGAAGTATTTGAATTGTGCACCGCCGGGAGATCCTACTTCTCCCGGAACCGAAATAAATGTAACCCCGCTTAAGGCTGTACCGATCATTCCAAAAGCTACCAGCCACCATTTTGATTTGCGGTTGGCAATAAAGAACGTGGAATTATCAGATGAATTTTTAGAAGTGAAATAAGATACTACAATCAACATCAGAAAATATCCAATTACAAAAGAGAGCAACACTACAGGAGGCATACAGTAAGTTTAATTCGAAAACTGATTTTAATTTTTCGATGAAGATAAAAAAACTTTATTCAGTTATTATACACAGTACTACTTTTGCCGGTTATGAGCCTTCAACTATCAAGAAACCCTGGCATGAACACTTGCAGTAACTGCCAGAACACAGCGTAGGATATTTTCCTGCTGACGGTTGATAGCGGATGGCTCATAGCAAATTAAGTAACCCTTTTTTAATGACGAAAATTTTCAAATGACGAAAATCCAATCTGTTACAATTTTTTGTGGTTCGAGAAATGGCAATAATCCTTTGTTTGCCGAACATGCGGCTGAACTGGGCCGCTTAATCTCAATTCTTAAAATTAAAATGGTTTATGGTGGCGGCAAAAAAGGTTTGATGGGAATAATAGCTGATTCTGTTTTACATCATGAAGGCTCTGTAATGGGAGTGATCCCAAAAATACTGGTTGACTGGGAACAACAACATGAAGGACTTACAGAACTTGCCGTGGTAGCGGATATGCACAGCCGAAAAAAAATGCTGTATGATATGTGCGATGCCGCCATTGTACTGCCCGGTGGCATCGGCACCCTTGATGAATTATTTGAGATGCTTACCTGGAACCAGCTAAAGATCCATGAAAAAAATATCTACTTTTTAAACTCGGGAGGTTTTTACAATTACCTTATCCAGCATATGAAACAAATGGATAAAGAAGGATTTTTGTATGAACCCTGGGAACAACGGGTAACTTTTTGTAATACCCCGATTGAAATATTTAACAAAATTGAATAATTTATAACAGCTGCCAAGGTGTGATGCAAAGCATAATTACATATTGAATTGCTTACTACTAGCTCAGGCTTACACCCAAACCTACCACCAAATAATTATAAGCCTATATTATAACCGAAGTTATAAATCGGCCGGTTGCCGTATGGATTCTGGGCCTGATTTAAAACATCAAATTGAACCATAATTACAATTGCACCCCTTCCCTGTGGAATAACCGCACCACCACCTAACAGCAATGACGGCACTAACTTACCTGGAATTTTCATATCAGGAGTTCCATCATAATATTTATACTTTCCCCATACATAATTCATTTCCGGCTGGGCTTGTAATAAAAGGTATTTAATAGGATATACCCTTCCAAAAACGTTTAAGCCTCCAACACCATAGCCGGCTTTATATAGTGAATTGCCATAGTAATCCCTGTACTTAACACTTGAATAGAGGAAATTTATACCAATACCTGCAGCAAAATAATCATTAAAACGATAACCCAGTTGAGGTGATACATTAATGGTAGTATAATCGCCGAAGCTTAAACCGAAATTACCGCCAACAAACAATTTGCTTTTATCAAACCCCTTTTTATCGGATGGCTCCGGATCTTCCCGCTGGGCAACAACCGATGGCATATATAAAACTGAGGTAAGTGCTAACAACACCAGATACTTTTTCATGTCTTAATCTTATTTTTAATTGAAAATATTATGATCTTAAAATAAGGTCCAGGTTAAGGCTGCATTAAAGTGAATAACTTATTTTTTACAAATCAGTTACAAGCACAAACAAAATTAAACAGCTTTCAAAATCATCAGCAGTTTATCTCGAAAATTATCCCCAAAAAATCGTTAATTGAAGCAGCTATTTAAAGCAGCAGTCAGCAGGAATACGAATTTATATATCAATTGTTAAAAGTAGGACAAAGAGACTGCCGCCGGGAACCGTTCAACTGGGTGAAAAAACCATTTTTTATTAATGAAAATTCAACTGCTCCGTGACCATTGTTATAAGTACTAAGTGAGGAAGTTGTAACATCGTATGTAAAAGTCATCCTGACATTACTTACCTGAAATCCCAGCATAGGTATAACAGCGTCGCTGCTTCTATAATAAATACCTCCTAATAACTGGTAATTACCCTCTCCGGAAAGATTATAATTTAAATTTCCGCCTGCAACAAATTCAGAAGCTTTTGCCTGGTTGGAATAATAGCCCATGGGATTTAATATAACATCTTCACTTACTTTAATGCTTGCATTAAAAAATCCTATGTACCTGGCTGCCAAACGGTCATCAAAGCCTGTGGAGTTGGTAAAAAAAGTTTCTTTCGGACGATTGACATGCTGAATGGAAAATCCACCGTTGACATATAATTTATCCGTAGGAAAATAAGCATAATTCATTCCTACCTGTACATCAAGATAATTGGTATTGGTGCTGTTAAATACTACGCTCGAAGGAATACCGGCGTCAAAAAAACCGGTTGCCTTATTAAACTGGTCAGGAAATTTTAACTGGCTTGGATTAATACTTTTGTTTGCCCAGCCCAGGTTGAAACCTGCTGTTAACAAACTTGCCGATCCCAGTTCCTGGTGATAGGCAAGTGAACCGTATATCTTGGTAGAAGTAAGGTTGCCGGAACCTGCCGCATCGCGAAGAATTACTCCACCCACACCCATCCAGGCATTATCTAACTTATTCCTGAAAACCTGTGCATCACCAAAAGCGCTGAACGTTTTGTAAGGCACTGATAAAACATTTACATACTGGCTTCGATAGTTAACGCCTATCCTGTAGTCAGCATCCGGAATGAACCCTGTATTGGCAGGATTTGTAGTTAACGGCGAATTGAACCACTGTGAAAAATGCAAATCCTGGGCATGAGATATTTCCGTGCACAAAAATAAAGCTGCCAGTAAAACCATCATCTTAATATATCCTTCACTGGCAGCAGGCATATGAAGATGTAATGTGCGTTGCGGAATGGCGGTCAATCGTTCTGTTTTTTTTCTGTTCCTCATGATAAATCTTCTTAACAAAAAACAATATTATTTAAGACAACACTTTCAGTTTAAACAGGGAGCATATCCCTTTACCTTAATAACGTTATATCACCCTTTTTAGTTGTTTTAGTACCATCACTAAATTCCACGTTCAAAGTATAAGCATACACATCCATGGGTTGAACCACTCCTTTGAACTTACCATCCCATCCCTGGTTGGTATCGGTGCTTTCAAATACTTTCTGACCAAGCCTGTTGTAAATGGTGAACTTCATTTTAGCTACTGCAAATCCTTTTACATAAATCCTGCTTGCCTGATCAGGGCCCAGCGGGGTAAAGGCATTAGGCACATCCAGTCTTGGTACTACAATTGTTTTTACAGTGGTACAAACAGTGTCTGTACAGCCAAGCTGATTAAAGGCAACCATACATGGATTAAATGTTCCGGTTACATTATACTGATGCTCAACAGGAGACCGGCTCGTTGTCATCAAAGTATCACCATCTCCAAACTCCCATTTAAAACGTACGGCATTGACTGATGAGGCATTGGTAAAAACAAACGGTGTATTTTCTACCGGCACCGTTGGTGTAACCGTAAATACAGCCGTAGGACTACCTTGCACTACTAATATCGATTGGGTCGAATCCTGCCCGTTACAGGTATTGGGATCAACCGCCTTTAGTTTCACTACATAATTTCCGGGGGTTGTATATAAATGCGTTGGATTGATGCTGTTGGAGGTAGTGCCGTCGCCGAAATCCCAGATAAAGGTTTGTCCGGCAAGCGAAGTGTTATTAAACACTGCATTGAAAGGCGCGCAGGCCGTGACCGGTAATTCAAACTTCGCTTTCACTAATGGCGAGATACGGATTTCTTTTACAATCGAATCAGGACCATTGCAGTAACTGGTATCAAGCAGCACCAGCCGTACTTTATAAGTTCCCGCTGAAAGATAGTTATGAGTAACACTTTCAGGCCCGGAATTTAAACGGGTACCGTCGCCGAAATCCCATACAAACTTTTGTCCGGTGAATGGTTTATTGGCAGGCGAAGCAGACTGGTTATCGAAGCGGAATGTGAGCGACTCGCAGGGCGGCAATTTAACCGGATTAAAGTCAAGCACTGCAGCATCGTTACGAACAATGATAGTGATATGCGCCGTATCACGGATATTGCAGGTTGCAGAATCAACGGCTACCAGTTGAACACTATATGTTCCGATATTATTGTAGGTATGTGAGATTTCGAAACTATCTGCTACCACTACAGGCGAACCATCGCCGAAAGTCCATTCGTAGCTTTGCGCATTGAGGATGGTATCACGAAAGGTAACGGTTAAGGGAACACAGCCGGTGGTATCAAAAACCGAATTGATATAAGCCCTGACCCCTGCGCGGACACCCGCATAATTAAAAGAGATTTTAAGGGCTGCCAGGTTGCATTGTCCACCTACTTTTGCCGCGGACATACCCGTTGAACAACACCATGCACCCGGAGTAACCGGCCATTGGGGCTTTACCCCCTGCCCTCCGGCACAATTTGCACAAATAGCCTGATAGATCACTCCATTCTGGTCGTCACCGATCAGGAGCGAGCCGTCCCTGGCCTGCGCGCTGCCAAAGGGGCGCCCTGTCTCACCTTGGAAGTTAGAAACCCCGCCCAGTTTACCGTTCTGGCCATAGAAAGTTCCATATAATAACTTTGAGGCATCACGTTGCAGCACTATAAAATAAAAATCCGATTCATCGGGAACCCTCTTCAAAGCATCCGGCGTAATCGGCATTCCTGTAATAGCATCCAGGTGGTATTGACCTAATATATCCTTACCCCACCCGGAGACATAAACATTCTCACACCGGTCAACAAGAAAAGCCACAGGTGAGATATTCGGATTAGCCGAACCTGTTCCAAAAACTGTTGAATACACAAACCCTGAAAGGTCTTTTTTAAGCTTCGAAATATACTGCTTTGAATTCGGATTGGAATAAAAGGTATTTCCGACACTCACCACCGGCCAGGTTCCTGAAGTAATACCCATGATATAAGGAAAATTATTCCTGTCGAACTGGATACCAAAAACAACATCTGTTCCAGGCGTACCCATGTAAGTGGTCTGCCTCAACACAGAACCGTCGTTAGAAAATACTGATATATAGCCATCGCTCACACCCCCGTTATAGGCAGCCTGGTAAGAACCGGTTTTGTTACCGGGAAAGTCATTACTGGTAGTAGCGCCTGCTACGTATATATCCTGGTTAGCAGGATTTATTGAAAGAACAAAAGCCGCGTCAAAGCCACTTCCACCCAGGTAAGTACTGTAAACGACATTGTTACAACCCGGGTTAACTTTTATCAAAACACCATCCTGATTTCCGCCAAAAGTTTTTTGTGTAGCAGAAGGAGTGGTATAAAAGTCGGCCGACTTGGTACAGGATGCAACATAAATATTATTAGCGCCATCCAGTATCACTTCACTTCTTGCATCGTCACCATAATTGTTAAGTAATAATTGCGGGCCGGAAGAATGACTGTCTGCAATGTTAAAACCATCATCTCCCGCTCCTCCTATCTTAACTGATCCTATTAAAGCCGTACCTGCAGCATTTATTTTTGTAATAACAATGTCCCAGTTTCCCAGTTTACCAAAAGTGGCGGTTGTTGGATAATTGGAAGAAGTGGTTCTGCCGGCAATTACAAGATTGCCCTGCGGGTCAGCGAATAAACTATGTGGCTGGTCTTTATTGCTTCCGCCAATATAAGTAGCATATAAACGCTGGCTTCCGTTGGAACTGAATTTCATGATCCCCATGTTCCAGTAACTTTGTTCACTTACCCCGGAACCGCCATACTTAGTCTGAAAAGCTCCTATTGATACCGGGAAGCCGGTTTCAAAAACAATTCCTCCTGCATAAAAAGTACCATCATTCCCATAAGTGGCAGTATAACCCCAGTTATCAGCGGTGCTTCCGGTAAAGGAAGCAAATATTAATATCGGATCAATGATAAGTGTTGACTGGCGTGAAAAATTCTTTACAGCAAATTTTACAATATTGCCATTTATCTGGTAGCGGCAATCCAGCTTTATTTTTTCAGATGCTTCGTATTGATACGTGTAGGGATATAACTCTCTTACTTCGCCAACCGATGTTTTTATAATGAGTTCGCTGTTCTTGATGCTTAGCTTATCTACCCCGTCAAATTTCATGGCAATCTGTGAAGGATCTGCGCCCGGATTTACAATAAATTCATACTTCAGGTTACCGTATTCGCTATAAAATTTCACATCAATACCGGGATACATATTTTTATAGGTAACTGACTGAAAAATTTTACAATCACCTTTCCATTGAGAAGAATCATTACCAAGAAAATAATTATTATAACCAGGTTGAATTTTATCAGGCACTATAACCGCATTTGGATTAGCGCCTGCAAAATCTACATTATAAGCATGAGAATGAAGAATATCATCACCGGGATTGTTGCCGGGTTTGTAAGCAAGTGCAGCATGGTTTTCGAAGATAGCTGTATTTTCAGCAGCAGTTAACACATGGCCATGAGTGTTTTCTGCAAGGCGGGCAAGATCATCCGTATTATGCTGAACAACCGTGAAGCCGGTTTTACGGAGAAAAAAAGCACCGTTTGTCAATACGCCTTTGAAGCGGATATTGCTATCCCACTGCCCCTTATTTTCAACAAACTCCAGTGCATTGGCATCCCCTTGTGCAAGCAATCTACAGGTACCCAAAATGCAAAACAATAGTAGTATGGATATTTTGTTTATCAAGCTCTTCATTACAATTTACACAATTAATTGATTGAACCGCCGAAATCTTATTTACGAAATTTTACTCCATACCGTTTTACCTTTGCGGGATCGGAGGAATGCTTTTAATGGCTGATTAGCCTCATTGGAGAGCTCCGGATCATCATCCAATACCCTGTTAGCCATTTCTTTTGAAACATCCAGCAAATGTTTATCCTGAACCAGACTTGCCAACTTAAAATTTAATTCTCCGCTTTGCCGGGTTCCTTCTATATCACCCGGGCCGCGAAGCTCCAAATCCTTTTCTGAGATCTTAAAACCATCATTCGTTGCGCACATGATCTTTAACCGTTCCTTTGCTTCGTTGGTTAATTTTACCCCTGTTAATAATATGCAAAAACTCTTATCGCTTCCTCTCCCTACCCTTCCTCTTAACTGGTGTAATTGTGACAGTCCGAATTTTTCAGCGCTTTCAATTACCATAACGCTTGCATTCGGAATGTTTACACCTACCTCAATAACGGTGGTTGAGACCATTATCTGAGTATCCCGTTTAACGAAGCGTTGCATATTTGTTTCCTTCACATCCGCTTTCTGCCTTCCATGCACCATACTTATCCAGTATTTGGGTTCAGGAAAATAAGCTTTAACGTTTTCATACCCTTTCATAAGGTTCTCATAATCCATCTTTTCAGATTCCTCTATCAAAGGAAATACTATATAAACCTGGCGGCCTTTTGCAATTTCATCTTTTATAAAATCCATTACCTGCGGCCTGCTATGTTCGTACCTGTGAACTGTTGTAACAGGCACCCTGCCGGGAGGTAATTCATCAATTATACTGTAATCAAGGTCTCCGTAAGCTGTCATTGCCAGGGTTCTGGGGATAGGCGTAGCAGTCATTACAAGCACATGCGGAGGTATGGTTGCTTTTAACCATAACTTAGCTCTTTGGGCAACACCGAACCTGTGCTGTTCATCAACAATGGCAAAGCCAAGATTTTTGAACTGAACAGTGTCTTCTAAAATGGCATGTGTTCCTATAAGCAGGTGCAACGTACCATCTTCAGCCATCCGCAGGGTTTCTTTCCGGTGTTTTGATTTCGAGGAGCCGGTAAGCAGTTTCACTCGTATAGGCATATCCTTCAATAATTCGCTTAAACTATTAAAGTGTTGTTGCGAAAGGATCTCCGTAGGCGCCATCAGGCATGCCTGGTAACCATTATCAAGCGCCAGTAAAACGGAGAGCAATGCAACTATTGTTTTTCCGCTTCCTACGTCTCCCTGTAATAAGCGGTTCATCTGGCGCCCGTGAGCGGTGTCCAGCCTGATTTCTTTCAACACTCTTTTCTGTGCGCCGGTTAATTGAAAAGGAAGGTATTGTTGATAGAACGTGTTAAACAGTTCACCCACTTTATTAAAAACAACCCCCTGGGAATGCCGGTGACGTTGTCCTTTTATTATTCCCAGTCGAACCTGGGCGAGGAACAACTCTTCAAACTTTAACCTGTTAACTGCTTTTTGGTAAGCCTCATAATCCGGGGGAAAATGAATTTGCTGGTATGCCGTGAACCTGGGAATTAATTTAAGGCTTTCCCTGATATTTTCAGGTACGTTCTCGGGAACATCCTTTTCTCTCAAAATTTCTAACAAGGAGGCCGTAAATTTTGCAATCTGACGGCCACCCATCCCTTTTGCTTTTAATTTTTCAGTAGTAGAGTAAACCGGTTCCAGCACATTTTTTCCTTCAAGCTTTTCACGGCTTAACGGTTCTATTTCCGGATGGGTTATATGAGGCATTCCCTGGAAAAAACCGGCACGTCCGTACACCAGGTATTCATTGCCAACCTGTAAATTTTTCATCACCCAGTTAATACCCTGAAACCAAACCAGCTCCATTATTCCTGAAGCGTCTTTTATTGCTGCTACCAACCTTTTGCCCCTGTTTTCTCCTAAAACAGCAAGACTAAGCAGCTTTCCGGCAACCTGTATATAGTCCGTCTGAAACATTATGTCACTGATGAGCTTTACTTCCGTACGATCTATATGCCTGTAGGGAAAGAATTCAAGTAAATCTTCAAAAGTAAATATGCCAGATTCCTTTTTAAGAAGATCGGCCCTGAGCGGGCCAACACCTTTTAAATATTCAATCGGACTGGATAATATTGACACGGCAGTAGTGATAGTATATCTGTTTTAGGGTTCAAAGTTCTAATTAAGCATTGATTATTGAATGTTTATTCTATGTTATTATTTGAATTAATTTTGACAGTTACAATTTTATGGTCAATGCGTCCAATAGCTATTCCACAAGATATCAGGTTACATAACCAGGCAATGGAAGTATTGAAAGATAAATCAGCATGTATCCGGTCGGGAATCAAGAGCATGTATTCTTTAACACCGGAAGTTTCTATAATTATCCCCGCGTACAATGAAGAAGCCGGTATATTGAAAACGTTGTCTTCTTTATCGGCCAGCACCACGAAGAAAAAGGTGGAGATCATAGTAGTAAATAACAACTCAACTGATGATACCGCCGATCTCGCCATAACAGCAGGAGCGATATGCATTACAGAAAACAAACAGGGCATAACGGCAGCCCGAAATGCAGGACTGCAAAGGGCCACAGGAAGATTAATTTTGAATGCAGACTCCGATACTATTTATCCGCCTCAATGGATAGATAAAATGCTATCACCTCTGATGAATGAAAATACAGTTATGGTGTATGGAAACTTTTCTTTTATCCCCGGCTTAAATACTTCCAGGATCGTTTATACCGGTTATGAATATGTTTCTGACTTTTCCAAGTGGATCAATAAAAAATTCAGGGAAGAAGCGGTTAATATTTATGGCTTCAACGCTGCTTTCAGAAGACTGGAAGGAATTGCGGTTGGTGGGTTCAACCATCCACCGGGTACTAATGAAGATGGTTGGTTAGGATTGAAACTAAGGAATCATTTTCATAAAAAATTATTCGAGGTGAAGGATCGTGATGCACTGGTGTGGACATCGGACCGGCGCATTCAATTGGATGGAGGTTTAGGCAAGGCAATCTTCAAGAGGATAGGAAGGCATCTTCGGCAGTAGTTTTTTAACCACAGGTTAAAAAGGGTTACCTTCTTACATACACCTCTACCCAG
>CAXSIE010000028.1:0-1510 GCA_964237295.1 uncultured Flavihumibacter sp.
GAAAGGTATGGAGAATGGGGTTTGGGGTATGGGGTATGGGGTATGGGGTATGGGGTATGAGGTAAACCACGGAGACAGGGTGGCACGGAGATACACGGTTTATATTGGATTTCAAAAGACACTGTGTTTCGCTGTGCCGCCCTGTCTCCGTGGTTTACCCCATACCTTATACCTTTCTTCCCTGGAGCGTAAAACCTATCGTGGTGCCTACATCAGGCGTGCTGCGCACGTGAATTGTTTGCCCGTGAGCTTCTATTATATGCTTACAAATGGCTAACCCTAATCCTGTTCCGCCTTTATCACGGCTCCTTGCTTTATCGGTTCTGAAAAAGCGTTCAAAAATACGTGGCAAATGTTCTTCATCAATCCCTATTCCATCGTCGCTTATTTCTACCAGCACGTGTTCGCCATCGGTTTTATAGATACTTGCTACGATATTACCGCTTGGTTTTCCATATTTAAAGCCGTTTTCTATCATATTAATAAGAACCTGCCGGATTTTTTCTTTATCAGCGTATACCGCTACCGGTGATTCGCAACCTTTTTTAATCAGGCACCTGATATTTTTCTCATTGGTTTTTATGGATAAGGATTCAAATACTTCTTTTAGCAAGTCCTGCATGATGAAGTGCTGCATATACAATTGTTGTTCACCGCGCTCCAGCCTGGATATTTCATCCAGGTCGTTCATCAGGTTTACAAGCCGGTCAATATTCCTGGAGGTGTTTTCTAAAAATCTTTTTCTGATATCAGGTTTCTCCATGGCGCCATCCAGTAAGGTATCAACATAGCCCTGTATTGCAAAAATGGGTGTTTTGAATTCATGGGCAAGATTTTGTAAAAATTCTTTGCGGTAAGCCTCATTCTGTTGCAAGGTTTCAATTTCATTATGCTTTTGAACCGCCCATTTTTCTACATCCTCACTTACCTCTTCAATACTTTTTTTAGGTAAGATGTATTTGTAATAAACCTCTTCTTTTTTGCTGGCCTTGGTTTGATAGATGAATTTGTAAATTAACTTGATGCGGCGGTATATGAATATCTGGAGGAAAGAATAGATCTGTAAATAAGATACGGTAAATAATGTAAGAAAGATAAGTGCTGCGATCGTCCAGTTATTAACAAAAATAAAATTTGCTATAGAAGCCAATATTGAAATAGTAGCCGCATTAATTGTTGAAATTTGCCTGGGGGAAAGGTTTTTAATATTCATATAACATCAATAACCTTTACTGAAATTACTACTTATAAATCAAATTTGTAGCCTACTCCTTTCACTGTGGTTATGCAGTCAAGTCCAATTTTTTGCCTTACTTTACGAATGTGCACGTCAATAGTACGGTCTCCGACGATTACATCATTTCCCCATATCTGGTTTAATATTTCATTGCGAAGGAATACCCTTCCCGGTTTTGATGCCAGGAGGTACAGCAACTCGAATTCTTTTTTAGCGAGGATAACTTCTTTGTCATCAATTTTTATTAAATACTGAACTGGATCAATTACCAGA
>CAXSIE010000028.1:1520-3473 GCA_964237295.1 uncultured Flavihumibacter sp.
CGGTGTAACGGACCTTCTGAGCAATGCGTTAACCCTGCTCATTAAAAGTTTAGGACTGATAGGCTTGTTTACATAATCGTCTGCACCTTTATCAAAGCCTTTCATTTGCGACGATTCGTCATTGAGTGCCGTTAAAAATATGATCAATGTGTTTTTGTATGCAGGCTGGGCGCGTAATATTTCACATACTTCTATGCCACTTTTTTTTGGCATCATTATATCTAGAATAACAAGATCGGGTTTTAATTGTTTTATTTTCTGCAGGGCATCATCGCCGTCCTTAGCCGTAAACACTTCATGTCCTGACAATTTAAGATTGTATTGAATGATTTCAAGAATATCAGGTTCATCATCGGCAATTAAAATTTTTCTGGGTTTTACCTCCATTTAACAATTTATTTACGCAAACCTATACCAAAATATGTGTATGCAAAAGCAGATACGTTTACTTCACAATTTTTTAATATAGATAATGAAAAGTTAACAAATGCCGTTTAGCATTTGTAAAGGCAACGAAAAGCAACATTTGATTGTCCTCGATACAGGCAATTACAACAACCTTTTAAATTGAAGGATTGTAGTATTTTTGCAAAAGCTACAATCAGAAGGAAATATATATGTATAGAATTTTACTTGGTTTTTTTATTTTAAATATTATATGCTCAACGGGTTTTGCCCAGAGTGCTTCTGTTTCACCTTACAAACTGGATAAGAACAATCAACTATGGCACGATAAAGTTGACCGTGAACAGTCAAGGATATTTAAACTGGATGGTAAAGACGATGGTATCATTAACATTTCTAAGAACGAAACAGTTAACCTTCAGATCGAATACGCGTTAATTAAGGGAGTAGATGATCTGCAGGAAAAAATTGAACGCGACTCTACACTTTCGAACAATTTAAAAAGAAAATATTTGTTAGGTCTCGAATCCCTGGTCAAAGGGTATAACAATAGCTACCAGCGGCAGGATTACCCGGTTACCATGGCGCAATCATTGGTTGACGCATTTAGTAAGGCCTTCGAACTTGAAAAAAAAGGCGAAAGTATTGAGCCGGTAGTAAGCGAAAACAGTTATCCTGTAGGTAAGATTTTGGTAGACTGCTTTTGTTTTAAAGAGAATAAAGGCATTAAGGATTGTAATGACCTTTTGGTGAGGATGTATGTGAAGCTGCATTCTTCTACCAAAGATATACTGGGAATTTTAAGTAGTAATGTAACGGTTCCATTTGCCGACAGCCTGATTAAGGTCGCCGCTTTTCAAAATCCGATCCAGGTGTATGACTTTGCTTCCTCACGGGACCGTTTGGGCGCTAAAATACGCTCTAACCCTGACCTGCTGGTTCAAACGCTTTCGAAAATGGCAATGGCTTCCAGTAAAAGCGGCCAGCTTTATTTGCCTTTTATAGATATGATTTTAAAAGGGAAAATCACTTTTGAGGATATTGATGCCGTAAAGGAAAACGCATTGAACTACTACCGGCTGCTGGTAAAAACAAGAATTGAATATGCCGGGAGGATGTATCAAAGGGATACGCCGATGGGAATGTATTCCCTAACAGAACGAATCACAAAATATGCTAAGGGAACCTTTATTCAAGCCATCAACGGGCTGCACGATTCTCCTGACCCGGTACGGTTTAAAAGCATAGAAACACTAACATCGCAGGAGTTGTACTACCTGTGTGTGCTGGGCGAAGATGAAATTTACACTTCAAGTTACATCGGTGTTTTTAAGCGCATTTTACAGCGGATGAAAATACCTCGCGGAGATACATTGGTTATGAGCGTTAACGGAGATTATTTTAGAAAATTTATCAAGCTTGCCGCTGCTTACAATACATTGGACACGTTGCTTAAATCAATGCCGCAGGAAAGCGCGGTTTCGCTGATGAGGGCTTTTATGATTGGCCTTGAGAAAAAAACCACTCCTGATAACGCCGAGGATGCTG
>CAXSIE010000028.1:3483-5497 GCA_964237295.1 uncultured Flavihumibacter sp.
GACGTAGCCGACTCTTACAGCAGCATCTTTGAAAAAAATAAGCAGTTAGCCCGGTTTATGCTGGATGAGGCTAATTGGAACTACGAACGTTGCATTAAAAATGGTAATAAGAACGGACAAGTAATCTATAAGCTGGAAAAAACACTTTTTGAATCTGCAGATACCCTGGTAGGAAACCATCTTACCGAATTACTGGGTATTGAACCGGTTTATACTGTTGATTATAATTCATTGCTGGACGACAGTGGGAGGGTAGTACAACAGGTGTTTTTTTACGGCGATGAAGATAAGGATGGTCAAAACTCCTATGCAAATTTTCTTACATTATTTCATAAACCTGAATGGAGCATAACAGATAATGGCGACTGGATCTGGATCAAATCAAAAATCGGCAAGCCGGTATGGATATTTGCCAATAAGCCCCTGTATGGGCCCGATGATCCCGACGATAAGGCCCAGGCAAAAGTTCGCGACTATTTAATGGATCATAATATTAAACCTACCATCTTTATTCACCGCGGGCATAGTTACCATGTTAAATATTCCCTGGACCAAATCCAGCCCAGCGCAAGAATCGTTGTATTGGGCTCATGTGGCGGATATAATAACCTGAATGAAGTGCTTAGTATCAGTAACGACGCTCATATTATTTCTTCCAAACAGGTAGGTACCAGAACGGTGAATGAACCCATTTTACAGGCTATCAATACTGCGATCAGGAATGGAAGAAGTATAGATTGGATCTCTATGTGGCGTGAATTAAGCAAACAGTTTAAAGGAGAGCAAAAAGAATTGTTCGACGATTATATACCACCTTACAAAAATCTCGGAGCTATTTTTATTAAAGCGTACAGGAAAGCGTTGGAAGAAGAATAACTGATTCAATGATTAATGTTTAATTATTAACGGCAAGTGGCCGTATTTTTAAGTCTTACGTTATACGTTTCTTCCAATACAACAGCTAACCGTTAATCATTAACCATTAATCATTAATAATTACCTTTGCGCTCTATGTCAGTTGAACCACCGGCCAAAAAAATATTTAATTTTTCATTACTTAGAAGGGTTTTTACTTTTACCGCGCCCTATAAAAACAGGTTTTATCTTTCATTGATCATGGCCATCGTACTGGCAGTTCTTTCTCCGGTTCGTCCTTACCTGGTGCAAATTACCATTAACAAATATATTAAAGGAGGCGAAGCCGCTACAGGTGATGCAAGCAATCCCTTTCTGCAAATGATTGTTGTTATCACTATCTGGCAGATTGTTTTGCTTATTGCAGAAACCGTTATCCGTTTTTATTTTGGTTATGTTACCGCATGGCTGGGCCAGGCAGTTGTTAAGGACCTCCGGGTAAAAGTGTATGACAAGATACTGGGATTGAACCTCTCGCAATTTGATAAAACTCCTATTGGCACGTTAACCACCCGAACCATTAATGACATAGAATCTATCAACGATATTTTTGCTGATGGCCTGGTGCCAATAATAGCCGACGTTCTTTCCATACTCGCTATCCTTGTTTGCATGTTCTGGATTGACTGGCGTTTGGCGCTTATCAGTTTAAGCCCTTTCCCTTTTCTTTTTGTAGCCACTTATTTCTTTAAAGAAAGCGTTAATAAATCGTTTATCAATGTTCGTAATGCTGTGGCGCAATTGAACGCTTTTGTGCAGGAACACATTACCGGAATGCAGGTGGTGCAGGCATTTTCTGCGGAGCAGAGAGAAGCTGATAAATTCAAAAAGATCAACAGGGATCATCGCAACGCAAATATCAAGGCAATATTTGCTTACTCTGTTTTTTTTCCGATTGTGGAAATAGTTTTAGCAGTGTCTACCGGCTTATTAGTATGGTGGGCTGCCAGCGAAGCCCTGGGTTTACCCCAGGCTGAAGCAGCAGCATTAACCGGCAAAATCATTTCTTTTATATTGTTGATTAACCTGATCTCAAGGCCGTTGAGGGTAATAGCCGATAAATTCAATGTGTTACAAATGGGCATGATTGCCAGCGAAA